>DASRJN010000598.1:0-4532 GCA_035649455.1 Acidimicrobiales bacterium | reverse complement strand
GGCCGTGAAGGCAGATGCCGAAGGCTTCGGCCTGGTCGCGGGGCGCACCATCGCCCGTCTCGCCAAGCTGGTCGAAGCGGCCATCGCGCCGTTGGAGCTGTCGCTGCCCCAGTACCGGCTGCTGGCGCTGCTCGTCGACGGTGCCGCCATGTCGTCCACGCTCGCGGCGCGGCTGACGGTCAAGCCGCCTACGGTCACCGCGGTCGTCGACGGGCTCGTCGCCCGGGGGCTGGTCACGCGCCAGGCCGATCCTCACGATCGCCGCCGCCTGCCGCTCGCGCTGACTCCGGAGGGCACGGCGCTGCTGGAGCAGGCGAACGCCTCGGTCGGCGCGGCCCTCCTTGACGGCTTGGGACTGGTCGGCGAGCCCGATGCCCACGCGGCAGTCGACGGCCTGGACGCCTGGCAGAAGGTGCTGGACGCTCGCCGCGACCTTCGTGTGGCCGGGCGGCAGGGCTCATGACGGCCGTCGAGCACGACCCCACAGCCGCGTCGCCGTTCGTTCCGCCGCTGCCGCCGAGCCGGTACGAACGCCCCCGGGCGAACATCCGCCCGGAGCAGGACCTGACGTGGTTCCGGCGGGCCCTGCCCATCGTGGCGGCCCACAAGTGGTTGCTGGGATCCTCGCTGGCGGCCACGTTCGCGGCGCTGATCGTCCAGGTGGTCGTGCCGCTGGTGGTGATGCAGACGATCGACGTCGCCCTCGTGGACCGAGCGGCGCCGCTCGGCGGCTACATCGAGCTCCTGGCGGTCCTGGCCGTGCTCCGGGGCGTGTTCAACTACGTAGGCCGGCTCAACCTGTTCCGCAGCGCCTACCGCTTCGAGTACGAGCTGCGGAACATCGTCTACGCCCACCTCTCGACGCTGTCGTTCTCGTTCTACGACCGGGTCCAGTCCGGCTACATCATCTCTCGGGCGAACTCCGACATCCGGGCCGTGCAGCTGTACCTGGCCTTCGCCCCGAGCATCCTCCTCCAGTGCGGCGTCGCGGTGGTGGCCTTCGTGATGATGGCCACCATCAACCTCCCGCTCGCCCTGGTCGCGCTGGCGCCGATGCCGTTGGTGCTCTGGGTCGGAGTCGAGCTGCGCCGCCGGCTGTGGCCGGTCTCGTGGCTGGTCCAGGCCCGGCTCGCCGACGTCGCCAACACCGTCGCCGAGAACACCGAGGGCGTCCGGGTCGTGCGGGCCTTCACCGCCGAGCAGCGCCAGCTGGGCGTGCTCGACGAGCAGAGCCGGCGACTCCGGTGGGCCAACATCAAGAACATCGACATCCGCTCGGACTGGGCGCCGGCGCTCGAGAACCTCCCCCGTCTCGGCACCGCGCTGGTGCTGTCCTACGGCGGCTGGCTGGTCCTCCACGACCAGCTGACCGTGGGCGCGATCGTCGCGTTCAGCGCCTATGTCCTCATGCTGCAGGTGCCGTTCCGGATGCTCGGCATGCTGATGATGCTGAGCCGGCGGGCGGCGGCCTCGGCCCTGCGCATCTACGAGATCCTCGACGAACGGCCGGTGATCGTGGATCGTCCCGGCGCGATCGACCTCGTCGAGTGCCTCGGCGACGTGCGGTTCGACGACGTCGGATTCGACTACCCGAGCGGCACGCCGGTACTCCGGGGGGTCGATCTCCACCTGCGCCCGGGCGACACAGTGGCGCTGGTCGGCCGCACCGGCACGGGCAAGTCGACGCTCGCGCGGCTGCTGTGCCGCTTCTACGACGTGACGGGCGGGCGGATCCTGGTCGACAGCGACGACGTCCGGGACCTGACCCAGATGAGCCTCCGCCACCATGTGGGGCTGGTCCTCGACGAGCCGTTCCTGTTCTCGGACTCGGTGCGCGACAACATCGCCTACGGCCGGCCCGACGCCACCTTCGAGGACGTCGTCGCCGCGGCCCAGGCCGCGCACGCCCACGAGTTCATCCTGGAGCTGGAGGACGGCTACGACACCGTGGTCGGCGAGCGCGGCTACACGCTCTCGGGCGGCCAGCGCCAGCGCATCGCCATCGCCCGCACGCTGCTGGTGAACCCGCCGATCCTCGTGCTCGACGACGCCACCTCCGCGGTCGACGTCCAGGTCGAGCAGGGGATCCACGATGCCCTCCGCACGCTGATGGCGGGACGGACGACGCTCATCATCGCCCACCGGCTCTCGACCATCAGCCTCGCCGACCGGGTCGCCGTCCTCGAAGACGGGCGCATCATCGCCGAAGGCACCCACACCCAGCTGCTGGCGGGCGAGCCCCGGTACGCCGCGATCCTGGCCCAGGCGCTGGAGGACGAGGCCGAGGCCGACGGCACCCCGGCCGGCCACGGGAAGGAGCGGGCGTCGTGAGCTGGGGTGGTGGTGGCATGTTCGGGGGCGGAGGCGCCGGCGGCGGCATGTTCGGGGGCGGTAATGCCAACCGCACCAACGCCGGCAGCGGGCTCCCGTTCGCGGGCATCCCGAGCGAGTTCCGGGACTTCGTCGCCTCGCTCGCCGAGACCGAGGAGGACGACACCAGCCCGCTCGCCCGGTTCACCCCCCGCACCCAGGACCGGCGGCCCCTCACGCTGAGACGGATGTTCGCGCCGCACTGGAAGGTGGTGTTCGTCGCGGCCGTGCTCGTCGTGATCGAGGCGGTCACCCTCCAGGCCGGCCCGATCCTGGTCCAGATCGGCATCGACCACGGCATCCGGAACCAGAACGGCGCGGTCATCGTGGCGGTCGGCATCGCGTCGGTCCTGGCGGTGGTGGCCACGATCCTCGCCGCCCGAGGTCGCCTGCGGACGACCGGCCGGGTGTCCGCCGAGGTCATGCACACCGCGCGGGTCCGGCTCTTCGCCCAGCTCCAGCGGCTGTCGCTCGACTTCTACACCGGCGAGAAGGCCGGCGTGATCATGTCGCGGATGACGAGCGACATCGAGAACCTCCAGCAGCTCACGCAGGAGGGGCTCGTCCAGTTCGCCGTGCAGGGCCTCACGATGCTCGTCGTCACCATCGCCCTGTTCGTCTACAACCCGGAGCTGGCGCTGATCACCCTGGTGATCATCGTGCCCCCGCTGACCGCTCTGTCCTTGTGGTTCCGCTCGACGTCGGACACGGGCTTCCTCCGGGTCCGCGACGGGATCGCCGGAGTGCTCGCCGACCTGTCGGAGAGCCTGGCCGGCGTCCGCGTGGTCTCCAGCTACAACCGCCAGCCCCGCAACGTCGTGACCCACCGCAACGTCGTAGGTGCCTACCGGGACGCCAACGATCACACGGCCCACCTGTCCGCCACGTACAGCTCGGCGACGGAGATGCTCGGCTACGGCGGGCAGGCGCTGGTGCTGCTCATCGGCGGCCGGATGGTGCTCGAAGGCAACCTGACCGTCGGCGAGCTCACCGCCTTCGTGCTCTTCCTCAACGCGTTCTTCGCACCCATCCAGCAGCTGGTCCAGCTGTACAACACCTACCAGCAGGGTCAGTCCTCGGTGGCGAAGCTGCGCGAGCTCCTGGCCCTCGAACCGAGCGTGCCCGAGGCTCCGGACGCCTACGAGCTGCCGCCGATCTCCGGTGAGGTGCGCTTCGACGACGTCTCCTTCGGCTACGACCCCGCGGCGCCCGTCCTCCACGACGTCGATCTGCGCGTCGCCTCGGGCGAGACGGTCTGCTTCGTCGGCCAGACCGGCGCCGGGAAGTCGACCATCGCCAAGCTGATCACCCGCTTCTACGACCCCACCGCCGGGCGCGTGCTGATCGACGGCCACGACCTGCGCGACGTCACCATCGAGTCGCTGCGGCGCCAGCTCGGCGTGGTCCCCCAGGAGCCCTACCTGTTCGCCGGCTCGATCCGCGACAACGTCGCGTTCGCCCGGCCCGAGTCCAGCGACGCGGACGTCGAGGAGGCCGTCGACCGGGTCGGCCTCCGGCACGTCATCGACCGGCTCCCGGGCGGCCTGGACACGCCGGTGCACGAGCGTGGCGTCTCGCTGTCATCCGGCGAACGCCAGCTCCTCGCCCTCGCGAGAGCCTTCCTGGCCCACCCCCGCGTGCTCGTGCTCGACGAGGCCACCTCCAGCCTCGATCTGCGCTCCGAGGGCCTGGTGGAAGCCGCCCTCGACGTCCTGCTGGAGGGCCGCACCGCCATCATCGTCGCCCACCGGCTGTCGACCGCGATGAAGGCGGACCGCATCCTGGTCGTCGACCACGGGCGCATCGTGGAATCCGGCCACCACCACGACCTGGTGGCAGCCGGCGGCCGCTACGCCGACCTGTACGCCCAATGGTCCGCCCACCTCCACGGCGAGACGGCCGACCTCGACGACGAGACGGCCGAGCTCGACCAGTTCACCACCGTCACATCCGAGGGCCTCCTCTAGCCCTGGTCCTCGCGCGACGGGCCCTCAGGGGCAAGAATGTGCTGGGCGAACCTCTGCTCGCACAGCAACGCCGACGGAGGGGGACGGGATGGGCACGGAGAGGGAGTTGCGCCTCGCGCTCGGCATGCGCGGCGGCGTCAGTCTGGCGGTATGGATCGGTGGCGCCTGCGCCGAGATCGATGAGCTGCGGGCGAG
>DASRJN010000597.1:0-3512 GCA_035649455.1 Acidimicrobiales bacterium | reverse complement strand
TCAGCTGGGCCATGGCCGCGGTTCCAAGCGGGTCCGAGGACCACCACGCGGTCGCCGTCGGCCTCGTCGATCACGCCCCGCAGCCCGCAGCCGGCCAGCGAGCCGGCCACGTGATGGCGGGGCTTCGGGCTCCAGACCTCGTCGGGATCGAACGGGACCGGCACATGGGTGCGGCCCTGTCGATCGACCCTCACCGTGGCTGTGAACCGCATCGACCGGTCCGGGGCGCCGTCTGATGGGTCCTGTGCCATCACCGCTCCTCCCCGCCGCCGGTGAGCTCGTCGGCCGTCTTGGCACCTCTGGTACGTAGCCAGGCGACGACGTCCTCAGCACCCTCGCGGCGGGCCGTGTCCAGGGGAGTGTGCCCGTCCCACGTCGCTATCCAATCGAGGTCCGCACCTCGCTCCAGCAGGTAGTCGGCCGTCTGGCGTTGCCCGCCGTGGCAGGCACACCAGAACGCCACGGTCAGCTCGTCCGGCGTCGCAGCGCCGTCGACGCCCCACGGGTAGGGCGCAGGAGACGGGTCGGCGGTGAAATGCGCCTCGACCCGGTCGAGCAGGCCGAGCGCGGCCGCGTGCCACAGGGCCGTCCGTGCGCCGTGGTGGACCAGCCGGCGGGCAGCCACCCATTGCCCGAACGCCACGGCGTCGTCCAACGGCGTGCCTCCGGCGATCACCGCCCCCGGGGCTTCGAGGTCGGCGCCCGCGGCGACCAGGGCGTCGAGCGCCTCGATGTCGTCACCGCTCGCCGCCCAGTGCAGCGCCGTCTCCGTCCCGGGCGCGTTGCGGGCGTTGACGTCGGCGCCTGCGGCGACCAGAGCCTGGATCGTGACGGCGACGTCGGGGAAGTGGCCCGGCCAGTCGGTGGCCACGTGGAGCAGCGTCCTGGAGACGCCGTCGCCGGTCTCGTCTCGGATGCTGGCGGCCGCCAGGCCCTCGTTGTCCCGCAGAAGCCCCTTCAACCCCTCGATGTCACCGGCTCGGATGGCCTCGGCCACGGCCTTTGCGAGAGGGTCGTCCGGTCGCAGCACCCGGCTCATGCCTCGTCCTCCTCGTCTACGGGCGGCTGGACGCCGTGGACGGCCAACACCGCCGCGACGTCGTCGCTGGGTGGCTTCCCGGTCACCCACACACCTTCGGTCGCGGCACCCACACCGATCAGGGTCTCGACGGTCGTCACCCAGTCGGCCCGCGGGTTATGGCCGAGGCCGAACCCGCTGCCGACCGTGGCCCAGCACAGCGGCGTCGCCGTCCAACTTGTGTCCTCAGCCTCGATGTCGGCACCCCGTTCGATCAGGTACGCCACCAGCTCCGCCGCTCCGGCGCCAGCCGCGGCGTGCAACGGCGAGGCACCGTCGTCGCCGACCGGCGCGTTCAGCGGGAACCCGAGGTCCAGCATCAGCTGCACAGCTGGCAGGTTCCCGTGATCCGCCGCATGGGCGATCGCCTTGTGGTCCTCGTCGGTCAGGTCATCCACCAGCCCTGGGCGGCGGATGAGGCGCCGTTCGGCCTCGGGTCGGTCCGCCCGCACGCAGGCAGCGAGGAAGCGATCGATCTCGGTCGCGTCGTCCTGTGCCCCACGCGACCGCAGGAGGTCAGCGACCTCGGTCTGTCCCCGCCGGACCGCCAACCGGTAGGCCGACTGGCCGTCCTGACCCCGGGCGTCAGGGTCCGCGCCCCGCTGGAGCAGCAGCTCCAGCAACTCGCCGCCGCACTGGAACTCGACCGCAGCCCACACCGGCCCCACAGCCGGCTCAGGCGCGTACGACTCACCCAACGCCTGGGCCGGCAGCGGCGCCGCCGCATCGACACCCGCGTCGAGCAGCAACCGCACCGCCTCGACGTCGTCGACGCTGATCGCCGCCGCCAGCGCATCGGCACCCTCTGCCCGCGCGCCATGGTCGAGCAACAACCTCAGGCAGACGTGATCCCGCAGGAACGCCGTGTGGTAGAGCGCCGCCGGCGTGTCGGGGTCAGCGCCCCGCTTCAACAACACCTCGGCCAGCTCCGGGTGATTCGCCAACCCCGCGGCCGCGTACAGCGCTGAGCAATGGCCGAAGTCCGGCACCTCGCCCACCGACGTGTCCGGGCTTGCCCCGGCCTCCATCAGCAGCTCGGCCGCTTCCCGCAGCCCTGTCGCCCGGGCCCGGTCGATCTGATGCCACCGCGAGTTGCACACCACCAGCAACGGGGCCCAACCCGACTCCGGGTCAGCCTCCACCGCCGACGACGGATCCCGCGCCAACAGCTCCCGCACGTGGCCCGCCTCACCCAGAGCCGCGGCCGTCCAGAGGTTGTAGGTCGCCAGGGACGGGTCCGCGTCGACCAGCCGCACCGCCCGATCCATCCCACCCGACACGCTCGCCACGACCAGCGCACGCGCCTTCTGCTCGCGGCTCATGCGGCGCTCCTCGACCGCCGCGTTCAGCTGCGGCCAACTGGGGAAGCCCAGCTCGCGGGCGATCACGAGCTGCGCGGCAGCCAACGTGACCGGCATCCCGGCGGGGCGGTACACGGCGAACCGGGCCAACGCCTCGGGTTCGCCCTCACGGGCGGCGTTGCGCAGCTCCTTCGCCCGCCGACGGAGCTGGGCGAGATCCGGACGATCCGGCAACGAGTGAACACTCATGCCATCTCCTCACCTGCACCATCCCGGTCCGCATCTGGAGGCGCAGAGAAGATGACACGTGCCAACCACGACATCACTCGATGAGGAGGACTCAGTCCTTCCCGCGGACCCGGGCGCGCCCTCAACGCGCAACCCGACCCTAACCCGCCACCATCGACTCGCCCAGCGCGAATCAAACAGCTGCGGTGGAGTGGCGTCATCGTCGCCGAAGTCGACGGGATGGAAGGCCTTTGACCCAGCCCCACCACCGGGACGGAGACGGCGCTCAGTGAGAACCGTGATGGTCCTCGACGCTCGCCCATCCATTCGCGGCCAACGCACCGAAGGACAGGTGGCGGCATCCGGCCGCCCGTGAGAGGAGCAGAGATGACCAGCCGGGTTCGCAACCTGTGGATCGCGGTGGTGGCCGTCACCGCCACCGCCGCCGTGTTCACGACCCCCGCCATCGTCGCCGGCATCACCTTCCGCGCCCTGGAGTGAGCAAGCGCGGTCACCGCACCCGCCGCTGGCGATGCGATCGTGGGGGCCGAAGGGAGGCGGCGTGACGAGCTCGGACATCAAGAAACAGCAACAACGATTCCGGGAGCAGGTGGAGGCTGCAGCCCGCGAGTTCAGGTGACGTCTACTGCGTGGTGCTGAGCGGTGACCGTCGAGGTGGCCCGGGCGGTGATCGCCGTGATTCTCCAGGGCGTGGGCCTGCCGTGACGCACTAGACATCCCGGATCGGCCGGGAGGAGGCGCATGTGCAATCGTTCGAAGGGAAACTCGCCGTGGTCACGGGCGGCGGTAGCGGGATCGGCCGCGAGCTGGTGGTCCAGCTGGCCGCGGCGGGCTGCGCGGTCGCCGCGTGCGACCTGAACGAGGCCGGGCTCGCCGAGACCGCG
>DASRJN010000596.1:0-2464 GCA_035649455.1 Acidimicrobiales bacterium | reverse complement strand
TACGCCTTGTTCCGCCGGAACGGAGACCTGGCGGGGGCGGTGCAGAGCGCCGTGTGGCTCGGCATCACCTACAAGGCCGACTTCGCCAACTTCGCCGCCGCCAACGGCTGGCTGGGGCGGGCCGAGCGGTTGCTGGGGGACACCGCGCCGGGCCCGTTGCACGGGTGGGTGCAGGTGGCGCGGGCCTACCGGATGGAGGACCTCGACGCCGCCGCCACGCTGACCGCGAAGGCGGCCGACCTGGCGCGGGCGGCCGGGGATGCCGACCTGGAGCTCACCGCACTCGCGCAGCTCGGGCTGATCCATGTCGGGCAGGGCCTCACCGCGGAGGGCTTCGCCCTCATCGACGAGGCGATGGCCGCGGCCCTGGCCGGCGAGCGATCGAGCCTCGACACCGTCGTCTACGCCTGCTGCGACATGCTCAACGCCTGCGAGCTGGCCAGTGACGCCGAGCGGGCGGCGCAGTGGTGCCGGGTGGCGGACGAGTTCGTCGACACCTACGGCTGCCCCTTCCTGTACGCGGAGTGCCGCATCCTCTACGGCAGCGTGCTGTCGGCCAAGGGTCGCTGGGACGACGCCGAGGAGGCGCTGCGGGCCGGTCTCCGCATCACCGACGGGACCTCCCCCGGCCTCCACACCCGGGCGCTGATCCGCCTGGCCGCGCTGCGGGTCCGGCAGGGCCGGCTCGAGGACGCGGGCCGGCTGCTCGACCGGGTGGCCGAGGGCGGCGAGGAGGAGGCCGAGGCCGCGGTGTCGATCGCCGCGCTCATGCTGGCCCGGGGCGACGCCGCCGGAGCCAGCCAGCGGCTGGTCCAGCAGCTGGCCGACCTCGCCGCGCACCGCTTCCACCTCGGCGCCGCGCTCGACCTGCTGGTGGACGCCCACCTGGCCCGCGGCGACCCCGAGGCGGCGCACGCGGCCGCCGCCCGGCTGGCCGCGCTCGCCGCCGCGGCCGACAGCCCGCGGCTCGAAGCGCTGGCCGCCGCGGCCCGGGGGCGGACCGGCGCGGCGCGGGGTGAGGCCGGAGCCACGGTGCAGCTCCAGGCGGCGCTGGCGGCGTGGACCCGGCAGGAGCTTCCGTTCGAGGCCGCCCGCACCCGCTACGACCTGGGGCGCGCGCTGGCTGCGAGCGAGCGCAACGCCGCCATCGACCATCTGCGCCGCTCGCTGGAGGGGTTCGAGGGCCTGGGTGCGACGCTCGAAGCCGACCGGGCCGCCGCCGCCCTCCGGTCCCTGGGCGTGCCCGCCCGCAGCGGGGCCAAGGGCGTGGGCCTGCTCACCGACCGGGAGCGCCAGGTGCTGGGTCTGCTGGGCGCCGGGCTGTCCAACCCCGAGATCGCCGAGCGCCTGCACGTGAGCCGCAAGACCGCCGCCCACCACGTCAGCCACATCCTGACCAAGCTCGGCCTGCGCAACCGGGCCGAGGCCGCGGCCTACGCGGCCACCGTCCCGCGGTAGGTCACCTGCCCGATGCTCGCCGGCCGGACCGGTCGCATGCTCGGGCCATGAGCGAGCTTGTCGAGCGAATCAGAAGCACAGTGCGTTACTCGGCCCCGTGGGCCGAGCGCTCATTGCGCGCAGCCCGAAGGGTGCGCCAGTGAGCGATTCCACCGAGACCTTCCAGATCCCGATCGAAGCGGCCGAGATGTACGAGGCTGCCTTCGTGCCCGCCTTCTTCGCCCAGTGGCCGGCCACCCTGTGCTCGGCCGCGGGCGTGGCGCCCGGCCGCCGGGTGCTCGACGTGGCCTGCGGGACCGGCATCGTGACCCGCACCGCTGCCGACCAGGGCGCCACGGTCACCGGCGTCGACCTCAACGAGGCCATGCTGACCGTGGCCCGGCGGGTCCGGCCCGAGCTCGACTGGCGGCAGGGCAATGCCCAGGCCCTGCCCTGCGACGACGACTCGTTCGACGTGGTGGTGAGCCAGATGGCGCTGATGTTCTTCCCCGACCCCGCCGCGGCCCTGGCCGAGATGGCCCGGGTGGTGGTGCCGGGCGGCACGGTGGCGGTGCTGGTGCCGGGTGCACTGGAGCACCAGCCGGCCTTCGCCCCGTTCGTCGCCATGGCCGCCCGCCATGCGGGGCCCGAGGCCGTCGACCTGCTGACCACCTACTTCCGCTGCGGAGACCTCGCGGCCCTGGCCGGCCTGCTGGCCGCGGCGGGGCCGACCGTGACGGTGCAGCGCACGGAGGACGGCACCTACCGGGCCCCCAGCGTCGACGCCTTCGTCACCACCGAGGTGGAGAGCACGCCGCTGGTCGAGCGCCTGAGCGCGGAGACGTACCAGGGCATCCGGGACGAGGCCAAGGCCGTGCTGGCGCCGTTCACCGCGGCGGACGGCAGCGTGGCCGCGCCCTTCGAGTCGAACCTGGTGGTGGCGGTAGCTTGACCGGATGAGCGACGCGCCCGTCCGGGTTCTGGTGGTGGCGGGCAGCCTCCGCCGGCCTTCGTTCACCCGGGCGGT
>DASRJN010000595.1:0-2875 GCA_035649455.1 Acidimicrobiales bacterium | reverse complement strand
CGCCGGGCCATCGGCGACGATGGGCGGGCCCAGCGGCTGATCCGCACCGTGCATGGGCGGGGCTACCAGTTCGTGGGCGAGGTGCGCTCCGATGAGGCACCCGGGGCCGCAGCCGGGGCGGGGGCGACGCCGGTGCCCCGGCCGGCCACGCCGACCGTCGGGCGGGAGGGGGACATCGACGCGGTCGTGGCCCTTCTCGACCGGAGCCGGATCGTCACGCTGCTGGGGCCGGGCGGGGTGGGCAAGACCCGCCTGGCGGTCGAGGCGGTGCTGGCCCGGGACGAGACCGCGCCGTGCGAGAGCTGCTTCGTGGACCTGACCAAGGTGCGCGAGGCCGACCTGGTCCCTCAGCTGATCGTGCGCGAGCTCGGCATCCGCGTGGGGCTGGGCAGCGATCCGGGGGCGGTGATCGCCGAGGCGTTGCGGGGACGCTCCTACCTGCTGGTGCTGGACAACTTCGAGCACGTGGTGGACGCCGCGGGGTTCGTGGCCGACCTGGTGCGGGGATCGGACGGCGTGCACGTGCTGGTCACCAGCCGGGCGCGGCTGCGCATCGCCGGCGAGCACGTCTTCGACGTGAGCCCCCTGTCCGTGGACGCCGGCGACGGGCTGGGCGACGCGGTGGCGCTGTTCGCCCAGGCCGCCACCGCGGTGGACGGGACCTTCCGGCTGGAGGCGAACCTGGCCGACGTGGTCGCCATCTGCCGCACCGTCGACGGCCTGCCATTGGCCATCGAGCTGGCCGCCGGGCACGTGCGCACCCTGCCCCCGTCGCTGCTACGCACCCGGCTCGGGGCCCGGCTGGGCTCACCCGGGGCCGCGGCCCGCGACGCCCCCGCCCGCCAGCAGACCGTCCCGGCCACCATCGACTGGAGCCTGCAACTGCTGGGCGGGCCCGAGCAGCGCCTCTTCGCCCGGCTGGGCGTGTTCTCCGGCCCCGTGCCCCTGGAGGCGGTCGAGCAGGTGTGCGGCGACCCCAGGCTCGAGGTCCTCGAGGCCCTGAGCCGCCTCGTGGACCAGAGCCTCGTGCGCCGGGTGCCCGGCCGCGCCGGCGAAGCCCGCTTCGTCCTCCTCGAGCTCCTGCGGGAACGAGCCCGAGAACTCCTCGCCGCCGCCGACGAGGCCGGCACCGTCGCCCGCCGACACGCCGAGTGGGTGGCCGCCTGGGTCGAGGACATGGAAGACCGGCGCTGGACCGACGCCGCGGGCTGGTGGGTGGACGCCATCACCGAGCTGATGGGCGAGATCCGAGCCGCCCACACCTGGGCCGCGGCGCACACCGACACCGAGATCGCGACCCGCATCACCGCCGCCCTGGGCAACTTCTGGCACCGCGAGGGCCGCCTCGACGAAGGACGCCGCTGGGTGGCGAACGCGCACGCCATGGCCCGCGACGTGGCCGGTGACGTGGACGACGGCCTGGTAGCCCGCTTGGAGTTGGCCACGGGGTTCGTGGCGTGGACCCGCGGCGCGCGGGAGGCGCGCCTCCACTGGGACGCCGCCGCCGAAGCGTTCCGCCGCATCGGCCCCGACCGCTACCTGGCCTACAGCCTGAGCCTCACGGCCGCGACCTACATAGGTGACCCGGCCCACTACGAGCTGGCGCTGGGACTGTGTGAGGAAGCCACGGGCCTGGCCCGGCGGGTCGGCGAGGGGCCGCTGCTGGCCACGACGCTGAACTGGATGGGTGAGCTGGCCCGGGTCCACGGCGACGACAACCGGGCCCGGGCGGCCTACGAAGAGGCCCATGAGGTTGCACGGGTCGTGGGCGACGACCAGCAAACCGCCATGCTGCTGGGCTGCCTCAGCTTCCTGGCCGACCACGCGGGCGAGTACGCCGAGGCCCGCCGCCTGGCGTGCGACGCACTGCGTCTCGTCTGGTCCACCGGCCGACGGGTCACCACGGCCGACGGGTTGGTCGTCGTCGCCGGCTCCGAGCTGGGTCTCGGCCACCCCGCCCGCGCCGCCCGCCTGCTCGGCGCGGCGGAGGAGGCCCTGCGGATCCTCGGCAGCCACATCGCCCCCGGCGACGTCTCCGAACATGCCCGCACAGTGGAGCGCCTGCGCGCCACCCTCGGCCCGGACGAGCTCGACCGCCTGTGGGCGGAGGGCACCCGCCTGTCCCTCGAGCAGGCGGTCGACCTGGCCCTCACGCCGGGGTGAGGCCGGACAGGAACGTGGCGATGCGGGCGGCTACCTGGTCGGAAGCGGTCTCGTGGGGGCTGTGGCCGGTGCCGGGGAGGACCAGGCGGGTGACGGGGGCGGACACGCCGGCCTCGATGGCGTCGAGTTGGGCGATGGTGCCGTAGGGGTCGCCGGCTTGCTGGATCAGGAGGATCGGGGCCGTGATGGCCGGGAGCGAGTCCGTGATGTCCCAGGCGCGGAACAGCGCGGAGAGCCAGACGTCGCTCCAGCCTCGGAAGGTGGCGTCGACGTCGGTGTGGTGGCGGGCCAGGCGGGCACGCAGGGGGCCTGCGTCATAGGCGCGGGCGGCGGCTTCGATGCCGGCGATGGTGCGGTCCTCCACGAAGACGTGCGGGGCCAGGAGGACCAGCGCGGTGACCGCATGGCCGGCGCCCGCGTAGATGAGCGCGATGGAGGCGCCGTCGCTGTGGCCCACCAGGACCGGGCGCTCCATGGCGGCTTCGGCCAGGACGGTCGGGAGGACCGACAGGGCCTCGTCGTGCATGTACGTGACCCGGCGCGGCCGCGCGGCCGGGGATGACAGGCCGTAGCCGGGGCGGGAGTAGACGAGCGTTGTCGGCCCCCCGCAGGCCGCCGCCACCCGGCGAGGGAAGTCCCGCCACAACGCGAGGGAGCCGAGGCCCTCGTGCAGGAAGACCAGCGGTGGCAGATCGGCTCGACCGGGCACCAG
>DASRJN010000594.1:0-14151 GCA_035649455.1 Acidimicrobiales bacterium | reverse complement strand
ACGTTCCTCGGCGTGCATTCCCGCAACCTTTCCGTTCGACTGACCGCGGGGTCAAGTCCCGTCGGTCGTGCGCCGCCGCTGCCCGCCGATGCCGTGGTAGCCGGGGTGCGCCGCGATTGGCGGCTCAGGCTAGCGCCACCTTGTCACCGATCCGAACGCAGCCGCCCCGGACGACCTGGGCATAGACCCCGAGCGAGTTGGCGTGGTGGTCGGTGAGCGAGCGGCTGATGGCCGTGTCCCGGGCCAGTCCCGGCTGGGCCCGGGTGGGCATCGCGCAGCGGGGCGTGGGCATGAACGGCTCGAATACGACGTCGCCGCAGGCGACCTCGTGGCCCACCCAGGCGTCCTCCTCGAAGCCCTCGGCTGTGGCTTCGGCCCGGATCAGCAGCGACGGGCGGAAGCGTCGCACGTCCCACTCGCCCTCGGGATAGGTGCGGCGGGCGGCGGCGAGGCTGGCGTCGGTGAGCAGGTGGGCGGCGGCCAGGTCCACGAAGCTGGCCGGCGGCGTGGCGAACTCCCACACCTCGGACTCGTCGTCGGTCGGGTCCATGGTCAGCTCGAAGGGCGACGCGCCCTCGGGCGGGCGGCTGAGCCGCACGTCACGGTCCAGCCACGCCGACAGCGCCTCATCGGTGCCGGGGTCGCCGGCGACGTGCTCGCGGCCGTCGGGCAGCGTCACCACGACGTCGCCGCCGGCCTCCAGCCGGGCGGAGGCTTCCAGCAGCACGCCCCAGCGCTTCGCTGTGAGCAGCTTGCCCGTCGCCTGGTCCACGATGCCCCACGTGCGGTCGTCCACCGCGCCGGTCGCGTCGAAGACGAGCGCGTCGACGGCCTCGCCCTGCAGGGACTTCACCGGGAAGCGCCATGCGCCTGCAACCGTCCCGATCCTCACGGGCAGAGCGGAGTAGTTGTCGTCGTGGACGGTGGGGGCGGTGGGGGCGGGCACTCTGTGGTCGTCGTCGTCGGCAGGGTGGTGGTAGTCGGCGGCTGGGTCGTCGGCGGCGGCTCGGTCGTCGGCGGTGCGGTCGACGGCGTGGTGGTGGGCCGCGGCCGGGTGGTCGTCGTGCGAGGCCGGGCGGTGGTGGTGGCGCGGGACTGGCTGGTGGACGGCGTCTCCGACGTGGGGGCTTCGGTGCTCGCCGTCGTGGACAGCGTGGTCGTGGTGGCCACCGTGGACAGCGGGTCGTTGATGGCGATGGCCGGGTCTTCGTTGCCGCCCCCACCGGTGCCCGCGGCCAGGGCGAAGCCGCCGAGCAGCACGATGGCCAGGCCCGCGCCGATGGCGCCCACGATGATGCGCGGATCGGTGGAGTCGCCGAAGCGGCGCTTCTCCTTCTCCAGGGGCTCGTCGAGCAGCTCGTCGTAGTCGTCGTCGGGGTGGGCCTCGCCGCGGCGGCCGGCCATGCCGCTGAGGGACCCCGACCCCGAGCGGGCGCCGAACGGGTCGGTGTCGCTGGTGGTGAGCTGGCGGAACACTTCGTCGGCGCCATCCGGCTGGTGCCCGACGCCGTGCTCGACAAATGGGTCGCCCGGGCCGTCTTCGACCGGGGGCATGTACCCGAGGGGCAGGCCCTCCAGAGCGGCCCCGGCGCCCGCGCCGGCACCCTGCTGGACGTCGTCGAACACGGAGGTGCGGGCGTCGGCCCAAGGTTGGTCGGAGGAGACTCCGGTGGGCTGGGGCGCCTCCGGGCCCCAGAACCCGGGGTCGGGCTGGGGCTCGAGGATGGGCGCGGGCGGCACCGCATCCGGCTCGGGGATCGGCGGCGCCAGGGGCACCGGCACGGCCGGGCCGGCCTCGGGCGGGTCCTCGTCCGCGAACAGGGCGGCGCCGAGGCTGACCGTCAGCTCGGGCAGGGGATCGGCGACGATCGGCAGGCCGGTGCGCTCGGTGATGAGGTGCGACAGCAGCGGGATGCGGGACGAGCCGCCGACCACCAGGGCCACGTGCACGTCGTCGAGCGCGAGGCCGGCGTCGTCCACCACCGCGGGGACCAGGTCGACCGCTTCGGCCAGCGCACTGCCGATGCCACGCTCGAGGTCGTCGCGGGCGATCGCCACCTGGGTCTGGATGTCGGGGAGGTCGACGTCGATGGTCGTCTCGTGGACGGACGACAGCTCCTCCTTGGCCCTCCGGCAGGCGGAGCGCAGGCGGCGCAGGGCGAACATCCCCTCGTGGTCGGCGATCTCGACCCGGGTGGTCAGGTCGATGCCGAGCGTGTCCTCGACGTGGGCCAGCACCGCGTTGTCCACGTCGAAGCCACCGAACTCGGGGAGGCTGGAGGGCTCGCCGATGAGGTCGAAGCCCGTCTCCGTGCGCCGCACCAGGGTCACGTCGAAGCTGGACCCGCCGAAGTCGATGACCACCGCAGTGGTGCCGAGCGCCAGCTCCATGTCGTGGGCGAGCTTGGCCATGGCCGCGATGGGCTCGGGGACGAGCATGACCTCGCTGGTCGTGACCCGGCTCGCGGCCTGCTCGAGCAGCTCCTCGACCTGCGTGCCGAGCCGGAGCGGGTGGGTGAGCACCAGATGACCGGGCCACTCGCCCGGGGCTGACGCCCGCGAGATCACCGTGCCGATCAGTGCCTCGGTGAGGGCGAGGGGGTCCGCGGTCTGGCTGTCGAGCACGATGGGACCGGGCTCTTCCAGCCGAGCCGACACCTCGCGGGCCGCCAGCGTGGGCTCGTAGCGGCTGCGCTGGTCGGCGGCCTCGCCCACCAGCATCGAACCGTCCGCTCGGGGGAGTGCGACCGCGGGCATCGTGGTCTCGGTCTCGCCGATGGCGCACGGCTCGATGTCCGGCCCGCGGCGAACCGCCACGGAACACGTCGTCGCGCCGAGGTCCACCCCCAGGCTGTAGCTCATGTTGTCTCCCACCACCCCAGCTCGCGCCTCGACATTGAAACGTAACAAGCGGTGCATCGCGGCGACACACCCCAGACGCGATCTCCACGAGAAACTACGCCAATCTGGGGAGTTCTGTTGCCTCTCCCGCACTGCGCGCGCACGCGCTCACAGTGAGTGTCAGACCGGGAGAGTGGCCGAGTCCCCTTCGCGCGAGTCCTCACCCGGCTCGGCAGCCGGCGGGCGGCGGCGTCGATCCACGAGCCAGCCCGATGCCAGACCCGCCAGCGCGACCACCAACGCGGGCGCCAGGCCGTAGCGGGTGTAGAGGGTGGTGCCCTGGCGACGGCCGACGGTGTCGTGCAGCACGATCTGCTCGGACACCGAGCTGCGCTGGTGCACCGTCCCGTCGGGTCCGATCACCGCGCTGAACCCGGTGGGCGCCACCTGGAGGAGCCAGCGGTCGCTCTCGATCGCCCGCATGCGGGACGAGGCCACCTGCTGGGTCTGCAGCAACGTGCCGGTGAACGACGACCCGTTGGTGGGGTTGAGGACGACCTCGGCCCCCGACTCGACCCCCTCCCGCACCCGGTCCCCGAAGAACACCTCCCACGAGATGGCCACACTCAGCTTCCCGGCCGGCGTGTCGAGCACCGCAGGATGGTCGCCGATGACGGCGTCGCGGGCGGGGAGGTAGCGGCCGCCGAACGGCTCGACCAGGCTGCGCAGCGGCACGTACTCGCCGAAGGGCACGCGGTGGACCTTGTCGTAGCGGTCGACGACCTTCCCGTCGGGCCCGAACGCGACCGAGGCGTTGAGGAAGTGGTGGGCCCCGGCGTCCTCGACCACCCCGGCGACGAGCGTGGCGTCCAGCCGGCGGGCCTCGGCCGCCAGCTCGTCGCCCTCGCGGTCGTCGGCCAGCGAGTCGACGTCGACCACGTCCTCGGGCCACACCACGAGGTCGACCGGCGGCTCGACCTTCTGGCTCGCCTCGAGGTGGCGCTCGAACACCTTGCGCTCGTCGGTGTCCAGGGCCCGGGTGCCCTGGAGGCCGCCGCCCTGCACCAGCGCCACTCGCAGAGTCCCGACCTGCTCGGCCCGGGGCCCGACCGCCGCGCCGACCACGACCAGCGCCACGACCCCCGCGGCGACCCCGGCGGCCAACCAGCGCCGGCTCATCAGGGCGGCCAGGGCGATGCCCCCGATCACGGTCAGCTCGACCAGGAGGAGGGCGCCGCCCAGCCGCAGCGCGGGCGCCAGCGGCCCGGCCACCTGCCCGACCGCGAAGCTCGACAGCGGCACCCCGCCGAACGGCCACGTCCACCGCAACAGCTCGGCCAGCGCGATGGCCCCCGGCAGCGCGAGCCACCGCCCGGGCGCGGCGGCGGGCACGATCACCAGCGCCGCGCCCAGCAGTGCGGCGTAGGCCACGGTGGCGATCACATACCCCGGCGCGGTCAGCTCGACCATCCACGCCAGCGAGGGGACGTACAGCCCGATGCCCACCAGCGTCCCGCGCCGGAACCGCGTCCCCCGGGAGCGGTCGCCGATGAGCCGGTCGAGCAGCGCCACGCCCACGAACGCCAGCGGCCACCACCCCCAAGGCGGTAGCGCGGCGGCCATCAGCAACCCCGTGCCCAGGCACGCGAGGGCGGTCAGGAACCTCTGCATGTCGGCGCCGATGATCGCACGCGCACGCCGCCGCGGCCTAAGAGCGTGCGCGGATAGTTCAGGTCGGCGCGTGTTGCGGTGCTGTGTTGCCGGGAGTCCTCGCTGGTGAGCCGCGGCCCAACCGCCAAATCGCGGACTCTTGGGCTGCGGCTCACGCCCCATCGCTCGGCCTCTAAGTGCCCACCAGGCGGAAGTGGGCGACGATGCGTTGGGCGGCCGAGCCCTTGGGGTGGCAGGCGAACAGGGTGGCGGTGTAGTCCGGGTGCTGGTCGACGATCCGCATGGCGTCGGGGGTGACGATCTCGGTGCTCGTGAGCTCGTAGGTCCAGGTGGTGCCGTCGGTCATGGAGAAGACGAGCGGGTCGCCCGGGGCCAGCAGGTCGAGGTTGTGGAACGGCTTGGTGTGCGTCACGCGGTGACCCGCCACCACCACGTTGCCGAGTTGCCCGGGCATGGCGGTGCCCGGCCAGTGGCTCGGGCCGCGATCGATGGCGGTGAGGGTGACGCCCTCGTGCAGCTGCTCGGACACCCCGATGGTGGGCAGCGCGAGGGTGCCGTGCACCACGTCGGGGGTGTCGGCGTAAGCGTCGGCCGGAGCGTCCTCGGGCTGGGGGAGCGCGGGGCCGGCGGCCAGGGTGGTCGAGGGCGAGGGCGCGGGAGCGGGAGCCGCGGTCGAGACCGGCACCGGCTGCTCCACGAACCGGGTGGCGCCATCGCCGCCGCCGCCGTCGTCGTCGGCGCGCACCGCCCAGCCCGTGATCCCCAGCGCCGCCACCAGCAGGGCCCCGACCGCTCCGATCAGCGGGGCGCGGTGGCGCGCCGGGGAGGTCATGGGCCGAGGACCTGAGCGGCCGCGGCGCGGGCGCCGCGGATGCAGGCGGGGATGCCGACGCCTCGCGCCCACGCCCCGGTCACGGCGAGACGGGGCGAGACTCGGGCCACGGCCGCCTCGGCGCTCGCCACCGCGGCCAGGTGGCCGGGGCGGGGCTGCGGGAACGAGCGAGGCCAGCGGGTGAGGCGCACCTCCGCGGGCGGGGCCTTCACGCCCATCGTGGTGGCCAGGTCGTCGAGCACCGCCGTCACCAGCGCGTCGTCCGGCAGGGTGACCGCGCGGTCGTCACCGTCGCGGCCGACGGACGCTCGCAGCAGGGCCAGGGAGGGGTCCACGCCCAGATGCGCCCACTTGCTGGTCACCCACGAGCACGCGGTGATGGTCAGGCCCGCGCCGTCGGGCACCAGGAACCCGGACCCGTCCATGTCGCAGTCGATCCCGTCGCGGGGCACGGCCAGGGCGACCAGCGCCACCGACGCCGTGTCGATCCCGGCGAGGAACGCGCCCGCCTCCGGGGCCAGCGGGGACAGGATCGGCCCGGTGGCGAAGGCCGGGGCCGCCAGCACCACGGCATCGGCCACCACGCCGGCCGGCTCGATCGCGAACCCCGCGCCCGAGGGCGTGACCGCGGTGACCTCGCAGCCGGTGCGCAGGTCGTCGCCCAGCGCGTCGGCCAGCGCGGCGATCACCCGCCCCACCCCGCCCCTCGGAGCCAGGAACACCGGCCGGCCGGTGTCCACCGCGGCCGCCCGCAGGGCCGCCGCCGCCCGCACCAGGCTGGGGTCGTCCGCATCGCGGTCCCGGGCCGCGGCCAGCTGGGCCGCGCTCACCTCCAGCGACAGCCGGTCGCAGTCGCCCGCGTAGATGCTGCCGACCAGCGGGGCCACCAGGCGCTCGTGCACCTCGTCGCCGAGCCGCCGCCGTATCAGGGCCCCCACGCTCTCGTCGCCGCCGGGCCGATCGTCACCCAGGGTCAGGTCCTGGCGCGCCCGCTCGACCCCGGCCGGCGACAGCAGGCCCGACTCCGCCACCGCGTCCAGGTCGACCGGGACGCCCAGCAGCTGCTCGGCGGGCAGGCGGCGCAGCGCGCCGTCCCACCAGACGTAGGCGGTGCCACTGGCCGGGGAGACCAGCTCGGTGTCCAGGCCCAGCTCCGCGCACAGGTCCACCGCGTCGGGCACCCGGGCCAGGAAGGCGTCGGCCGCCTCGTCGAGGTCGACACCCGCCAGCGGGGAGGTCCGCACCTTGCCGCCGGGCCGGTCGCCGGCATCGAGGACCACCACCCGAGCGCCTCGCCGGAGCCCCTCCCACGCCGCGGCCAGCCCGCTGATCCCGGCGCCCACCACCGCCAGGTCGACGTGCTCGCTCACGAGCCCTGCCGCACTCGGGCCGCCAGGGCGCGCATCACCGCGGGCTCGTCGTTGATCGACGCGGTGCGGGCGAAGGCCAGGCCGGCCTCGCCCGCCACCCGGGCGGCGTCGACGTCCAGGTCGTAGAGCACCTCCAAGTGGTCGGACACGAAGCCCTGGGGGCACACGAGCACCCCGGCCACCTCGCCCCCCGCCCCCAGGTCGCGGATGACGTCGAGGATGTCGGGGCCCCGCCACGGCTCGGGCGTGCGGCCCGCCGACTGCCAGGCCAGGTCCCACTCGTCGCCCAGGTCCGCCCGCTTGGCGATCGCCGTCGCCGACGCCTGGAGCTCGTCGGCGTAGGGATCGCCCTCCAGCACCCGCTCGGGCAGCGAGTGGGCGGTGAACAGGACCATGGTCGGCTCGGGGAGCGTGGCCCGCGCGGCCCGCACCCGCTCGGCCTGGGCGTCGAGCCAGGCCGGCTCGTCGTGCCAGCGATCGATGCCGCGGTAGCCGATCCCCTGCGCCTCGGCCGCGGTCGCCGCCCGCGAGTGGTACTCGGCCACCGACCCCCGCGAGTAGTGCGGCGCCAGCACCAGCCCCACGATGCGCTCGACCCCGGCATCGGCGAGGCCGGCCACCGCGTCCTCCACGAACGGGGCGGCGTGCTTGTGGCCGAGCGCGACCCGCCAGGCGCCCGGCTCGGCCTCCTCCAGCGCGGCAGCCACCCCGTCGACCTGGGCCCGGGTGCGCTCGGCCAGCGGGGACGTCCCCCCGATGGCCTGGTAGCGGCCGGTCAGCTCGGCCAACGCGGCGGGCGACGGCGGGCGACCGCGGCGGATGTGGGTGTAGTAGGGCTCGATGTCGTCGGGCGACGCCGGGGTGCCGTAGGCCATGACCACCAGGCCCGAGCTCATGCCGGCGCCTCCCAGGCGTGGACCAGCTCCACCAGCCGGGCCAGCGTGTCGGGGTCGGTCTCGGGCAGCACGCCGTGGCCGAGGTTGAAGATGTGCCCGGGCCGCCCGCCGTTGCGGGTCAGCACGTCGGTGGCGGCCTCGGCCACCGCCGGCCACGGGGCCAGGCACACCGCAGGGTCGAGGTTGCCCTGCACCGCCACGTCGGGCCCCAGCCGCTGGCGGGCTTCGTCGAGCGGCACCCGCCAGTCGACCCCCACCACCGACGCGCCCGCCTTGGCCAGCAGCCCGAGCAGCTCGCCGGTGGTCACGCCGAAATGGATGCCGGGCACGCCCAGGTCGGCCACGCCGGCGAACACCTTCGCGCTGGCCGGCAGCACGTGCCGCTCGTACAGCCCCGGAGCCAGGGTCCCGGCCCAGCTGTCGAACAGCTGCACGGCCGACGCGCCCGCCTCCACCTGGGCGCGCAGCGAGGCGATGGCGATGTCGGCCAGCCGGTCCATCAGCGCCGCCCACAGGTCGGGACGGCCGAGCATCAGGGCCTTGGTCCGCCCCAGCGTGCGCGACGGCCCGCCCTCGACCAGGTAGCTGGCCACGGTGAACGGCGCCCCCGCGAAGCCGATCAGGGGCACGTCCCCCAGCTCGCCCACCAGGCTGCGGACGGCCTCGGCCACGTAGGGGCAGTCGGCCTCGGGGTCCAGCGGCCGCAGCCGCTCCAGGTCGGACTCGTCCTCGAACGGCCGCTCGACGACCGGGCCGACGCCGGGCTCGATCACCACCCCGAAGCCGATGGCGTCCACCGGGACCACGATGTCGCTATAGAGGATGGCGGCGTCGACCCCGTAGCGCCGGACGGGCTGGAGGGTGATCTCGGTGGCGAGGTCCGGGTCCCGCACCGCGTCGAGGATGCTGCCGACGCCCCGGATCCGGCGGTACTCGGGCAGGGAGCGCCCGGCCTGGCGCATGAACCACACCGGCACCCGCGCCGCCGGCCGGTTGTGGCAGGCCAGCAGGAAGGGCGCGTCGGCGGGCGGGGCCATCGGCGGCCACGCTACTGCCGGCACCCCCATGCCCCCGAGCCCAGGAGGGGGAACACCCCCGTCGACAAGGGCGGCTCCGGGCCTCAGGATGGGCGCCATGCGGCCCACGGATGAGGACACCCCTGACCGGGGAGACAGCGACTCGCTGGCCGATGGCGTGGGCGAGGTCTCCTCCAGCACCGATCCGTTCGGTGACGAGCTGTCCGACGACGACTTCGACGACGAGTTCGACGACGACCTCGACATCGACGACACCTACCGCGAGGACACCTACGGGGACGGCGACACCTTCGGCGACGGCTCGGGCGAGCCCGACAGCAGCGTGGACGTCGGCGCCGACGAGACCGGCAGTGACGACGGGACGGTGCTGGACACCGACGACCAGCTCCCCGAGCTGGAGCTGGTGGGCCACGAGAACTCTCCCTTCGAGAGCGTCGGCCACCTGCTCGACGAGATCGGCGACGCCCTGTTCGGCGAGGACGGCGATGGCGACGACGAGGCGCTGGCGGCGGCCGCATCACCCTTCGACGCCGATCCGGTCGACCTCGCCTCCGACGAGGATCTCGACCTCACCGGCGACGGCGTGGTCGACCAGGCCGACCTCCACGAGGCCACCTCGGTGTTCGACTTCGGGGTCGCCGGGGGTCATCACCACCACGACGTCGGCGACGCCTGACCCGCGCGGGTCAGGGTGGTGAGGCGGATGACAGCCTCATCACCGGGTAGCATGGTCCGTTCCTCGACCACCGGAGGAGCGTTTGGCCACTCACCCCGACTTGGCCGCCGAACAGGCGTACATCGACCGGGCGTACGACTCCCTGGAGCGCGCACGACAGTCGGCGACGCGGCTGCGGTCGATGGTCGAGGTGGGCCGGGGTGGCACCGAGCAGGCCCGGTGGGAACGGGAGATGATCGAGGAGAACATCGCCGCCCGCCTCGACTACCTCAACCTCGGTGACGCGAGCCTCGTGTTCGGCCGCATCGACCAGGCTCGGGCCGAGGGCGGCGACAGCTACTACATCGGGCGCATCGCGGTGGCCGACGAGACCCAGGAGCCCCTGGTGGTCGACTGGCGGGCCCCGGTGGCCGAGCCGTTCTACCGGGCCACCGGCCGGGCCCCCATGGGCCTGGTGCGGCGGCGCCACTTCGCCACCCGGGCCCGCAAGCTGCTCGGCATCGAGGACGAGCTGTTCGGCGAGGGGGCCGACCTGCTGGGCGGCGACCTCGCGATCGTGGACGAAGGCACCGAGGTCCGCGGCCAGTCCTCCCTGATCGCCGCCCTGGAGGAGGCCCGCACCGGCCGCCTGAGCGACATCGTCGCCACCATCCAGGGCGAGCAGGACGAGGTCATCCGCTCGCCGCTGCCCGGCGTGCTGGTGGTCCAGGGTGGTCCGGGCACCGGCAAGACCGTCGTGGCCCTGCACCGGGCCGCCTACCTGCTCTACACCTACCGCTTCCCGCTGGAGGGCCAGGGGGTGCTGGTGGTGGGGCCCAACCGGCTGTTCCTCGGCTACATCGAGCGGGTGCTGCCCAGCCTGGGTGAGGCGGGCGTCGAGCTGGCGGTCCTGGCCGACCTGGTCGAGCACGTGATCATCAGCGGCCGTGACCGCCCGGCCCCCGCCCGGATCAAGGGCGACGCCCGCATGGCGAAAGTTCTGGCCAAGGCCGTGCGCGACCGCGAGCGCCCGCTGCGCCAGGCGCTGCGGGTCCCCTACGGCGTACAGACGCTGGTCGTGCCGGCCGCGCGCACCGCCGAGATCGTGGCCGACGCCCGGCGCCGCTTCCGGCTGCACAACGCGGGCCGGCGCTTCGTCGAGAGCCAGCTGTTCGCGGCGCTCGCCGAGGTCAGCCGGGTGCCCACCACCGCCGAGGAGGTGCGGGAGCGGGCCCGGCTCACGCGCGAGGTGCGGGAGGCGCTGGAGCGCATGTGGCCGGTGCTGACCCCCGCCGAGCTGCTCCACGATCTGTTCGGCTCCCGGGCCCTGATCGACCTGGCCGCCGCGAAGCACCTGTCCGACGACGAGCGGGCCGCGCTGCTGCGGCCCCGGGCCGACGACGTCGAAGCGATCGAGTGGACCCACGACGACGTCCCGCTGCTGGACGAGGCCCGGGCGCTGCTCGGCCCCAAGGGCCGCAAGCGGCACCTCAACGGCAGCGACCCCGAGGAGATCCGCACCTACGGGCACATCGTGGTGGACGAGGCCCAGGACCTGTCGCCCATGCAGCTCCGCATGCTGGAGCGGCGCTCGCTGAACGGGTCGATGACGGTGGTGGGCGACATCGCCCAGGCGACGGGCGTGTGGGCGCACAGTGGCTGGGACGAGATCCTGGAGCACTTGCCCCACAAGCGCCCGGCCGAGCGCGCCGAGCTGTCGATCGGCTACCGCATCCCTGGCCCCACCATGGACCTGGCGGCCAAGGTGCTGGCGGTGGCCGAGCCCAACCTCCGGCCGCCGAGCTCGGTCCGCCAGGCGGGCGACCCGCCCCGCCTCCTCCGGGTGCCCGACGCCGAGCTGGCGGGCAAGGTGGCGGCGGTGGCGGTCGAGGAGCGCGACACGGTCGATCCTGGCAGCGTGGCCGTCATCGCCCCCGACACCCTGGTGGACGACGTGGCCGCCGCCCTGGAGGCGGCGGGCGTCGACTTCGGCCGGGCAGCTCGCAACGGCCTGGAGTCGCGGGTGACGCTGGTGCCGGTGAGCCTGGTCAAGGGCCTGGAGCTCGACGCCGCGGTGGTGGTCGAGCCGGCCGCCATCGTGGACGAGGAGGCCCAGGGCCTCCGGGCGTTGTACGTGGCGCTGACCCGGGCCACCAAGCGCCTGGCCATCGTCCACGCCCGGGACCTGCCCGACCCCCTGCGCTGAATGACCCGCGGATGACCATCGCCGTCGTGGGGGCGGGGCCCGCGGGCCTCGCGGCGGCGTGGCGGGCGGCCGAGGCGGGCCGCGACGTGGTCGTGCTGGAGCGGGCTCCGGCGGTGGGCGGCATGGCGGGCTCGTTCGAGGTGGCCGGCCTGCGGGTCGACCACGGCAGCCACCGGCTGCACCCGGCTACGCCCTCGCCGATCCTGGCCGCCGTGCGGGGACTGCTCGGCGACGACCTGCAGACCCGGCCCCGCCACGGGCGGATCCGCCTGCTGGACCGCTGGCTGGCGTTCCCGCTGCGGACCGGTGACCTGCTGCGGCGCACCCCGCCGCGCTTCGCGGCGCGCGCCGCGATCGATGCCGCCACCGGGCCGCTGCGCCGGCCCCGGGCCGACACGTTCGGCGAGGTGGTGCGGGCCGGGCTCGGCCCCGCCGTGCTGGCCCACTTCTACGGCCCCTATGCCCGCAAGCTGTGGGACGCCGATCCTGGCGACCTGGCCGGCGAGCTGGCCCGTCGCCGGGTGAGCGCCTCGTCGCCGCGGGACATCGCCCGCCGGCTGGTCCGGGGCGCCCGGCCCGAGGGGCGGGTGTTCCTGTACCCCCGCACCGGGTTCGGTGCCATCGCCGAGGCACTGGCGGAGGCCGCGGTCAAGGCCGGCGCCGACGTGCGCCTCGGGTGTGGTGTCGAGAGGCTGGCGCGCCGGTCCGGGGGAGACGGCTGGACGGTCGGCCTGGCGGGCGGGGCCACGCTCGACGCGGCCCAGGTGTGGTCCACCGCCCCGCTGCCGGCCCTGGCCCGCACGGTCTCGCCCGCCCCGCCGCCCGACGCCCTGGCCGCGGCCGGGCGGCTGCGCCACCGGGCCATGATCCTGCTCTACCTCGTGCTGGACCGGCCGTGCTGGACCGAGTTCGACGCCCACTACTTCCCGGGTCCCGAGGTGGTGGCGGCCCGGGTATCCGAGCCACGCAACTACCGTGACGACCCCACCCAAACCCGGGACATCACCGTCCTGTGCGCGGAGATCGCCTGCTGGGAGGGCGACGAGCTGTGGCAAGCCGCGGACGGCGACCTGGCCGCCCGCCTCGCCGCCGAGCTGTCGGCGGCCGGACTGCCCGACCCGGCCCCGGTGGCGGTCGAGAGCCGGCGGCTGCCGCGGGTCTATCCGGTCTACCGGCCCGGGTTCGCGGCGGAGCTCGCCGCCCTGGAGCAGTGGGCGGCGGGCCTCGGCGGGCTCATCACCTTCGGCCGCCAGGGCCTGTTCACCCCGGACAACACCCACCACGCGCTGGCCATGGGCTGGGCGGCAGCCGAGGCGCTGGGCCCCGACGGCGGCTTCGACACCGCGGCCTGGCGGGCCGCCCGGGACGGCTTCCGCTCGTTCGTGGTCGAGGACTAGCGGGCGAGCTCCATGCGCACCGCGGGCACCACCTGGCGGAGGTACGGCACCAGCCGGACGAAGGAGCGGCCGTGGCGCCGGAAGCGGTAGCTGATGGGCACCTCGGCGTAGCGGAAGCCCTTGCCCAGCAGGTCGAGGGTCAGGACCTGCGCATAGTTGAAGTCGTGCACGATCTCGGCCGACGCGGCCGCGGTGGGCGACAGCGCCCGGTAGCCCGACTGGCCGTCGGACACGCCGCGCACGCCCCAGCGCCGCACCAGCAGGCGCACCCAGGCGGTCAGGATCTGGTTGCCCAGCCAGCGGTGCGGGCGCATGGCGCGGGGCGAGCCGGCGAACCGGGATCCGACCACGTAGTCGGCCTCGCCGGTGAGGATCGGGTGCACCAGGCTGGCCAGCTCCTCGGGGGCGTACTCGCCGTCGGCGTCGAGGAAGGCCACCGCCGCCGCCCCCTGGTCCACCGCCAACCCCAACCCGGTGCGCACCGCCGCCCCCAGCCCGCGGTTCACGCCGAGGGAGTGCACCACGGCCCCGGCCGCGACGGCCGCCGGCGCAGTGGCGTCGGTCGATCCGTCGTCGACGACCAGCACCCGCACGGGATGTCCGGCGACGGTGGCGGGCGCGCGCCGCACGACGTCGGCCACCGTGGCCGCTTCGTTGTGGGCGGGGAGCAGCATGACGACCGGCGCAGGCACACGGAGCCGCTGGGCGGCGACCAGAAACATTGTTAGGCATTCTTCACGCTAGAAGGGTGGCTTGGCTAGTCTGCGCTGCCATGCGCCCCGCACGGAGGACCCAGGCGTGAGCCGGCCCGTGCGAGCGGCGGTGGTGGTCGGCCTGGTGGTGGCGGCCTGGGCGCTGATCGCGCTGCCGGCCCGCGCCACCCGGGGCGCTCGCCTCACCGCCGACGAGCCGCAGTACCTGCTGTCCGCCCTCAGCCTGGCCGAGGACCGCGACCTGGCCATCGACGACGAGCTGGACGCCGAGCGCTACCGCGACTTCCACGAGCTCCCGCTGCCGGTCCAGACCCAGGTGCGGGCCGACGGCCACGAGGTCAGCCCCCACGACCCGCTGTTGCCCGTCGTGCTGGCCGTCCCCATGGGCCTGAGGGGCTGGGCCGCGGCCAAGGCGACGCTGGCGGTCCTGGCCGGGGGGCTGGCCGGCCTGCTGGTGTGGACCGCGCACCGCCGCTTCGCCGTCCCGGTGGGAGCCGCCGCGCTCACGGTCCTCGCCTTCGGACTGACCGCCC
>DASRJN010000593.1:0-4980 GCA_035649455.1 Acidimicrobiales bacterium | reverse complement strand
GCCGCCGCCCGCAGCAGCCGCTCACGCAGCTCGTCGTGGTCGGGGGCGTGGGCCGTGGCGTCGCTCACAGCCCCAAGAATAAACGTTCTTCGCGGCCCGTCAATCGCTTGAAGGGCTCAGTCGGTCGAGACGGCGACCGGTTTGGCCTGCGCCACCGCGCCGTAGTCGTCGGTCACCATGACGCCCAGAGAGCCCTCGAAGTCGTGCTCGAACTCCTCGGGCGGCAGTGTCAGCTCGGCTGCGAAGCGCAGGCTCTCGCCCGGAGCCAGCGCGGCCGGGGCCGCCGCGCAGTTGAACCGCTGGCGGGCGGTGGCGGACGCGCCGACCTCTCCGAACGTGATGCTGTAGACGGGGCAGGGGTCGAGCTGGAACGGGCCCACGCCGTCGTTGGTGACCTCGACGACCACCTCGGCCGTCCCGCCCCGAGGCAGCTCGTCGGGTGGGTCGACGAGGCTGACGGTCAGCGGCAACGGCGGCTGGGCGGGGCCGTTCACCGGGGCCCAAGCCCCGGCGTGGCTGGGCCGGCTGGGATCGCAGGCCGGCGGGTTGGGCAGCTCCGCGTTGAGCGTGGTCCCGGCCACATTGACCAGCACCAGCACGTCGGCGTCCTCGGGCGCGCACGAGCTGGCCCAGATCAGCGGGCTGACGAGCCGCTGGCGCCCGCTGAGGAGCGGCCGGCCCTCGGCCGGCGGCGTCGGGTCGTTCACGACCGGACCGACCGTCGCCTCCGCCGGGAACACCTGGACCACCGGGGTCTCGACCAACCCGCAGGCGACGCCGGGGGCGGCCTCGAGCGAGATGTTGCGCACGTTGTGCGTCGAAGGCCCCGAGCGGCCGGCGGGTGGCTCGGCCGATCCCGAGGCGAGCACCCTCATGCCGATGACGTCGGGCGTGCAGTCCGGCACGTCGGCCTCCGCCAGCTCGATCCCGGTGGTCGGGTCGCCCACCGGGTCGGGCGCGAAGGGGATGACCTCGACGCTCTCCTCCTCGCCGTCCCCGCCTCCGCACGCGGCCAGGAGTGCCAGCGCGGCAGTCAGCGCAAGAGCGGCGCGGGTGGTTCGCCCGGACATCCCGCCATGTTCCCACTCACCGTGTGCGGATGGCGGCCAACTGTGTCGCGTGGGCCACCAGGCGGCCACGACCGTCCCACACCTCGCACACCTCGTCGACGAGGCGGGCCTCCACCAGGCCGGCCCGCTGGCGCACCAGCAGGGGTCCGGGCGCGGGCATCGCCCGCACGTAGGCGGTGAGCGACAGAGTCGGGACCCAGCCGGTGGCCGCCGCCAGCTCGAAGGTGGCCGGGGGCAGGGCGTCGAGGGCGTAGAGCAGCGACAGCGGGTCGGGCTCGCGGCCGTCGTGGAACGACAGCCACGCCCGCAGCTCGCCCCCGCCTCCGGGCCGCCCCTCACGGAAGCCCGCGGTGGCGGGGTCGAGGCGTATGTCCACCCGGTCCATGATCGGCAGGGTCATGCCGCTCGGGCCGGTGGTGGACGACGGCAGGGCACCCTCGGGCGCGGGCACAACCGGGGCCGGTGTCCCGCCCCACCACGGCTCGGCGTCGGGGTCGAGGCGTCCCAGCGTGATGGTGGCCTCTACCCGGGGCCGGCCCTCCTGCACCAGCCGGGCCCGCACCTGGCTCATCCCGCGGCCCCGGCGGAGCACCTCGCTGTGGACCTCGGCCGGCCCCAGGGCGGGGGGCGCCACGTAGGTGGCGGTGGCGGCGAGCGGGTGGGGATGGGCCGGCCCTTCGACCGCCGCCGCCGCATCGCCCGCGGCGCGGGCCAGGATGGCGAGCAGGTAGCCGCCGTGGGGCTTGTCGCCGATGGTCCAACCGGGATCGACAGTGACGTCGTGGACAGTGCCGCCATCTCGGGGCGTCACCGCGGTGGCCCGGTCGAACTCGCTGGGGGGATGCACGGGCGAGGACGGTATCGGGCTAGCGGACCGCCGCCACCACCGCACCCTCGCCCTGGCGCCAGGCCACGCCCGCCTCGGCGAAGCCCGCGGCCTCCAGCGCGGCCACGTGCCAGCGGGCGGGAGGCTCGAAGCTGGCCGGGTGGCTCACACCGCCGAAGAAGCGCTGGCGCTCGGCCACCGCATCGGCGAGGGCGGGGTCGGCCGCGGCCTCCTCCCACCACATGGCCCAGTCCGGCCGCCCGTCCGCGGTCAGCTCGGCCCGGCGATCCTCGGCCAGCCCATCGAGCGCGCTTCCGAGCCGGGGCAGCTCGTCGGACGGCATGTCATCGGCGTTCGCCACAACGCCGCCCGGCCGCACCAGCGGCCGCAGGTCGGCGTAGAGGCGGCGCAGGTCGGGCTGGGTGAGCCAGTGCAGCGCGGTGGCGGTGACCACGGCATCGAAGCCACCCTCGGGCACCGGCACGGCGGCCGCCCACTTCGGGTCGGACAGGTCGGCCCGTACCACCCGCACCCGCTCGTCGGCCCCCACGCTGGCGCCCGCGATGGCCAGCAGCGCGGGATCGACATCCACCGCCACCAGCCGGGCGTGCGGCAGCCGGGCCAGCACCCGGCGGCTGATGGAGCCGGTGCCGCAGGCCAGGTCGAGCACTGCGGGCGACGGGCCGGCGACTGCCTCCACGATGTCCACCAGCGCGCCCAGCCGCGCCTCGCGGTCGGGCATGTACCCCTCCTGCTGGCGGTCCCAGGATCGCTGCCAGTCCTCAGCCCACGTGGTTTGGTCAGTAATGGTCATACACTGACTTTGACCCCTTCACTGTAAGGATCGCAAGTGAATTTTGAGTCTTACGCGCAGATGGCTGTCGACCTCGTGTCGTCCGAGCCCGACGAGCTCGATCCACACGATCCGCTGGCCTCGGCGGCCGCGCTCCGGGCCTGGCTGGCGGGACGGCCGTGGATGGTCGAGCGGGTGCGCGAGTCCGACCTCGCTCCCCTGGTCGAGCTGCGCACGGCCCTGCGGGTGGTGTTCGACGTGGCCGCCTCGGGTGACTCCGAGGGGGCCGTGTCCCGGCTGAACGCCCAGCTGGCCGTGCACGGGCCCGAGGCGAGCATCTCCGGGCACAACGACTCGGACTGGCACCTGCACGTGGCGTCGCCCGAGGGCCCGGTGGCCGACGAGTACGCCGCGGGCGCGGTCATGGGGCTCACCATGGCCTTCCTCGACCTGGGGCGGGAGCGCTTCGGCACCTGTGCCGACGAGCGTTGCCGCGGGGTCTACCTCGACACCTCGCGCAACCGCTCGCGGCGCTACTGCTCCGACCGCTGCGCGACCCGCGCCAACGTGGCCGCCCTACGCCGCCGGCGCCGCGACGTGCCAATCTGACGGGGTGTCAGATCGCGCGCTCGTCCGGGTGGATGACCATGAGGCCGTCCGCCTGCTGACCCTCGACCGGCCCGAAGCGCTCAACGCCTTCGACTCCCCGCTGTACCGGGCCACGGGAGCGGCGCTCGACGCGGCCCGGGACGACGACTCGGTCAGCGTGGTCGTGCTCACCGGGGCGGGGCGAGCGTTCAGCGCCGGCCAGGACCTCGGCGAGATGGCCCGGCTGGCGGCGGGCGAGAGCCTCGAGTCGGGCTTCCCCGCCCTGCTGGAAGCGCTGCAGGCGTTCGACAAGCCGCTCGTCGCCGCGGTCAACGGTGTCGCCGTGGGCATCGGGTTCACCCTGCTGCCCCACTGCGACCTCGTGCTGGTGGCCGAGAGCGCGCGGTTCCGCACGCCGTTCGCGGAGATGGGCGTGCCCCCCGAGGCAGCCAGCAGCTACCTGTTCCCGGCCCGCATGGGGTGGCAGCGGGCGGCCGAGGTGCTGTTCACCAGCCCGTGGCTGTCGGCCGACGAGGCGGTGGCGGCCGGCATCGCCCTGCGGGCCGTACCCGACGGCCGGGTGGTCGACGAGGCGCTGGCCCTGGCCGGGCGGATCGCCGCTTCCCCGCTGGCCGCCCTCCGGGCCATCAAGGCCACCATGCTGGCGGCGCGAGCCGACGCGGTGGCGGCCGCCCGCGCCCGCGAGGAGGCGGCGTTCGCCCGCATCCTCAACCTGGGCTGATCCGCGCCTCGACCTCCACGCCGGCGGCCCGGCGGCGCAGCACCAGCCGGCCGGCCGCCTCGTCCAGGTCCACCTCCACGTCGTCGAGCGGGCCGGCGGCCAGGGCGGGACTGGCCCGGCGCCGGGCGATCAGCCCGCGGTACCAGGCCAGCATGGCGGCGTGCCCGGGCTCGTCCCGCTCCTCCCAGCGCAAGACCGCGCTCGCGAACGTGGCCGGGTCCTGGGGGTCGGGGATGTCCTCGGGCCGCCACCCGAAGGCGGCGAACTCGCGGGCCCGGCCGGCGGTCACCGCCGCTCCCAGCTCGGCGTCGTGGTCGGTGAAGTACGGGAACGGGGTGGACGCGGCCCACTCCTCGCCCTGGAACAGCAGGGGCACGAACGGCGTGCTGAGCAGCAGGGCGGCCGCCGATCGCAGCTGGTCGTGCCCGACCAGGTGGCCCAGCCGCTCGCCCGCGGCGCGGTTGCCCACCTGGTCGTGGTTCTGCGCGCACACCACGAACTGCGACCCGTGCAGGCCGGTGGGCGGGCGCCCGAAGGTCCGCTGCCGCTGGGGCGACCAGATGCCGTCGTAGACCCAGGCCTGGCGTAGCGCCTTGGCCAGCCGCGGGAGGGGCCCGAAGTCGGCGTAGTACCCGTCGCGCTCGCCGGTGAGGGCCGCGTGCAGCGCGTGGTGCCACTCGTCGGCCCAGGCGGCGTCGAGGCCGTAGCCGCCGCGCTCGGGTGGCAGCACGAAGCGGGGGGCGTTCAGGTCGGACTCGGCGATCAGCCAGAGCGGTCGGCCCAGCTCGGCGGCCAGCGCCTTGACCGAGGTGGAGAGCTGCTCCAGCAGATGGACCGCCGAGTCGTCCACCAGCGCGTGGACCGCGTCGAGCCGCAGCCCGTCGAGGTGGTAGTCCCGCAGCCACATGCGGGCGTTGTCCACGACGAACGACCGCACGCCGTCGCTGCCGGGACCGTCGAG
>DASRJN010000592.1:0-3073 GCA_035649455.1 Acidimicrobiales bacterium | reverse complement strand
GTCGACGACCGCCGACGAGCAGACGATCTGGCCGCCGTGGACGACCGCGCAGATCCGGGAGACCTCGTGGACGGTCAGGCCGAGGTACTCGCCGCCGGAGATCGTCACCGGACCGCGGTGGATGCCGATCCGCACCCTGAGTCGAACGCCTTCCGGCCAGCTGTGGTGCTCGACTCGCTGCTGCGCCGCCACCGCCGCCGCCACTGCGTCCCTCGCGGTCTCGAAGGCGTAGAACAGGCTGTCGCCCGAGCTGCCCATCGAACGGCCGTGATGGTCGTCGAACGATCGCTCGAGCATCCGCTGGTGCACCCGCAGCAGCAGGCCGTAGCTCCGGTTGAGCTCGCGCAGCAGCAGCGTCGAGCCCTCGATGTCCGTGAACAGGAGCGTGAGCCCGCCCTGCGGGTCAGCCATCGCGAGGCATTATCGCGGTCGATTCAGATCGTGTCGCCGGCAGGGCGATCCCGCCGGAACCCGACGAGCAGCCGGGTGACAGGCTGGGGTCGTGCTGCCGCCGTCGATCACCACGACCGACCACCACGCAGCCGGGGAACCTTTCCCCGATGTCCCCTTCTACGCGACGTTCCGAGCGGGGTTCGTGCGGCGGTGACGGCACTGCGGTTCCTCGACGCCGCGGCGATCCATGCCGCCTGCCCACCGGAAGCCGCCGTGGAGGCGGTGGCGGCTGCGCTCCGCGGGGGCCTCGACCCGGCCGCCGAGCCGCGTCGGTCCGTCGTCCCGGTGGCCCGCGGGCAGTTGCTGCTCATGGCCTCGGAGGCGGGCGAGACGTCGGTAGGCGTGAAGGTCGTGACCGTGGCCCCCGGCAACCCCACCCGCGGGTTGCCCCGGGTCCAGGCCGCCTACCTCCACTTCGACCGCGAGACCCTCGCGCTGACCGCCGTGCTCGATGGCACCGCCCTGACCACGCTGCGCACGCCGGCCGTGTCCGTCGCGGCCGTTCGGCAGCACCTACCGGACCGGCCGCTCCGGCTCGTCGTCATCGGGGCCGGGCCCCAGGCCACCGGGCACGTGGCCACCCTGGCGGCCGTCCGATCGCTGGCCGGCGTCGTCCACCTGGTGCGTGATCCCCGCCGGGTGCCGCTCGACGCCCCACTCCTGCGCCTGGGCAGCACCGAGGCCGGCGCGGCGCTGGGAGCCGCCGACGTCGTCGTCTGCGCAACCTCGGCGCGCACACCCCTGTTCGACTCAACGCTGCTCCGACCCGACGTCATCGTGATCGCGGTGGGATCGCACGAGCCCGACGCCTGCGAGCTGGACAGCGCGCTGCTCGCCCGAAGCTCGGTCGTCGTCGAGGACACGACCACCGCGCTCCGGGAGGCAGGTGACGTCATCCTCGCCATCGCGGATGGCGCCTTGACCGCAGCAGACCTCATCCCGATGCGGGACCTGCTGACCCGCACCGCCGCCCTCCCGTCGCCCCGCCCTCTGGTCGTCAAGACCGTCGGCATGTCGTGGGAGGACGTCGTCGTCGCCGAAGCCGTCGTCGATCCCGAAAATCCGCGGGCGGCTCGGTAGGAGTACCCACGTCTGGAGGTACCTGCCGAGTCGAGGAGGAACCACATTGACAAGACTGTTTGCCGCGGTGGCTGTCATGGCGGTCCTGGCCACAGGCTGCCAGGCGGCCGCCAACGAGCTCCATCCGGGCCGGGAGGAGCTGAAGGCGGCCACGAGGGGGCCGCTGGGCCAGGTCATCGTCGACGACGAAGGCCACACCGTGTACCTGTTCGAGAAGGACGACGAGCCGGACGAGTCCTACTGCCATGACGCCTGCGCGAGCGTCTGGCCGCCCCTCACGACCAGCGGGACCCCGGTCGTCGAGGCACCACTCGACCGTTCCAAGGTGACGCTGCTCGAGCGGGGAGGCGGGCTGATGCAGGTCGTCTACGACGGCCACCCCTTGTACTACTACCAGGGCGACACCGACCCCAAGGACACCAACGGCCAGGAGAAGGACCAGTTCGGCGCCGAGTGGTACACGCTCCACCCGTCCGGGCAGAAGGCGGAGGCGGAGAGCGATGAAGGTGGTGGAAGCGATGCGTCCTGAGTCTGCGACGACCCCCAGCCACGCCGGAGTGGCGACCGTCGCCCGTTACGTGGGGGCGCTGGCCCTCATCGTCACCGGCGTCGTGCACCTGCAGCAGTACTACGGCGTCTACTACCGCGTCATCCCGATGATCGGGCCGCTGTTCCTCGTCAACTTCGTGCTCGGTGTGGCTCTGGGCGTCGCCCTGCTCGCTCCTCTGCCGCACCGTGCGCCCGAGCTGCACCGAGTTGCGGCGATCGGCGGGATCGTGTTCGCCGCCGGCACGATCATCGGCCTCGCCATCAGCGAGAACGGCACTTTGTTCGGTTTCCACGAACATGGCTACCGATCAGCCATCGTCATATCCCTGGTCGCTGAAGCCGTAGCCATCGTGAGCCTCACGGCGTACCTCATCGTCAGCCGGCCCCTCCACACCCCGGCCGTGGCCGCCGCGTCCTAGCGGCGCGTCGCCGGCCCGATGCGCCGATCTCCGTCGCCCTGCTGGGCGGCGGAGGTCGGAGCCGTGACATCCCGCGCGGAAGGCACGCTGCTAGACAATCGGGTGCCTAGTGGGGGAGGCCGTCATGGCTCGCAACCGCCTGTTAGCACTCGTCGCGCTGGGTTCGTTGCTTGCCAGCGGCTGTCTGGTCGAGATCTCCGACCCTGTCTACGGCCCCGGTGGTCACGACCAGCGCCGTCCAGCTGTGGCGTTCGACGGCAGCAACTTCTTGGTGGTCTGGGCGGATCTCCGGAACCCGACACCGCTAGACGTGTTCAGCTATGACATCTACGCCGCCCGCATCACCCCTGACGGCTCGGTGCTCGACGTCACCGGCATCCCGATCGCACCGAACTACCCCAACGACCCTGCACCCGACGTCGCCTTCGACAGCACCAACTTCCTCGTCGTCTGGAACGGCGGCTCGATCTACGGCGCGCGTGTCAGGCCGGACGGCGCCGTGCTCGATCCTCAGCCCTTCATCATTGGAGGTGGTGGGCAAACAGGTGGACCGGCGATCAGCGCGGGTGGGG
>DASRJN010000591.1:0-3362 GCA_035649455.1 Acidimicrobiales bacterium | reverse complement strand
ACCAGGTTGGCCGTGATCCCGGTGAGGTAGCAGTTCGTGCAGGGCTTGCGGATGAAGAACTGGAACCGGTTGCCGGTGTGGGCGTGACCGTGGGTCCCGTCGGGGTTGGTCGGCGCCCCCGGGACGTTGTACGGCCCGTAGCGGATCTTCGTCGTCTGCGACCCCGGCTGCGGCGGCGAGGTCGTGCTGCTCGACGGCGGCATGGTCGTCGTCGGGTTCTCGTGCGCGTCGTGATCGCCGTGGTCGTCGTGGGCCTGGGCACCGCTGGCACCGCTGGTCCCCGTGGCCGACGCCATGACGAACAGGACCGTCGCGAGCGCTGCTATGAGCAACGCTCGGGTCCTCCTCGTACCTCTCATGGATCCCCTCCTGGTTGCTGGGGAGCACCGCGTGGTGATTACTCCTCAGTAATAACCAGATTACTCTTATTGTTCGTAACGTCAATAACAAGCCTGGTTAACGACGTTACAGATTGTCCATGCCCGCACTCCGGGGCCGCTGCTCACCACACGTGAGCGCCGGGTGTGGTTACTCTGTGGCCGTGACGGCTGTGCCTGCGTCATCCGAGGAGGCCGGCGTCGACGCGGGGGATGCGGCCGACGTCTCGACCCGCGATCGCCTGCTCACAGCGGCCTACGAGCTGTTGATCACCAACGGCTACCAGGCCTCGACGCTGCAGGCGGTGGCTCGGCGCGCCGGTCTGACCACGGGCGCGATCTACGCCCACTTCGACGGCAAGCAGGAGCTGATGGCCCATGCCGTGCTGTCGGAGTGGTACCGGACCGAGCGGGCGGTACTGACCGAGTACCTGTCCGCCTACATGGTCGAGGACGGCGACGGCACTCCGGAGGATGCGTTCACGATGCTGCTGGCCCGGCACGTGGCCGCCCCTGCGACTCCGAGCCACCGGCTGCTGACCGAGGTCACGGGCGCCATCATCCGGGAGGACATCAGCGAGTCTCCCCTGCTGGTGAGCGTCAAGCTCATCGAGCAGATCACCCGGGCGTCGGTGGAAACCAGCAAGGCGCGGGGCGAGATCTCCGAGGAGCTCGACACCGACGCCATGGTGGCCGTGATCGTGAACATCTACCTGGGCGCCATCACGTCCAAGTCGCTGGGGCTGCCGCAGCCCAGCGTCGAGGCCACCACCCAGCTGTTCCGAGCGGCTACAGCCGGGTATCGCCAGGCCTGACGAACACCGATGTGACCCGCGGCACCCTGCCCGCGGGTGCAGTACGTTCCGGCCATGGCTGACCACACGTTCGACACGCTGGCCGACGGGGGTGGGTTCTTCGAGGGGCCCCGCTGGCACGACGGCCGCTGGTGGGTGTCCGACTTCTACCGCCACACGGTGTTCGCCATCGCTCCCGACGGCGCCACCGAAGAGGTGATGACGGTCGAGGCGCAGCCCTCGGGCCTCGGCTGGCTGCCCGACGGCTCGCTGCTGGTGGTGTCGATGCGGGACCACAAGGTGCTGCGGCGGTCGGCCGACGGCACCGTCTCGGTGCACGCCGACCTCTCCGAGCACTGCGGCGGCCTGGCCAACGACATCGTCGTCGACAACGACGGGCACGCCTACGTGGGCAACTTCGGCTTCGACCTGATGGCCGGGGACTCACCGCGGGCCGCCGTCATCTGCCACATCGCCCCGGACGGCACGGTCGACGTGGCGGCCGAGGACCTGCGCTTCCCCAACGGCGCGGTCATCACCCCCGACGGCTCGACGCTGATGGTGGGCGAGACCATGGGCGGCCAGTACTCGGCGTTCTCCCGCGGCCCGGACGGCGCCCTGTCGGACCGCCGGGTGTGGGCCACGGTCGAGGGCGTCGCCCCCGACGGCTGCGCGCTCGACGCCGAAGGCTGCATCTGGGCCGCCGACGCGCTGGGCAACCGCCTGGTCCGGGTGGCCGAGGGCAAGGGTGTGGTCGACGAGATCCCGGGCCCGAACGGCCTGGGCGTCTACGCCTGCATGTTGGGCGGCGAGGACGGCACCACGCTGCTGGCCTGCGCCGCGCCCGACTACTTCGAGCACAACCGGGCCGTCGCGCGCGAGGCCATCCTCGCCACCACCACCGTCGACATCCCCCACGCCGGTCTGCCGTAGGGGCGGGCGGGCCCTAGCTGAGGCGCTCGATGATCATGGCCATGCCCTGACCGCCGCCGACGCACATCGTCTCGAGGCCGAACGTCTTGTCCTCGTCCTGGAGGGCGTGGATCAGCGTGGTCATGATGCGGGCGCCGGTCATGCCGAAGGGGTGGCCCAGCGCGATGGCGCCGCCCTTGACGTTGAGCTTGTCGATCGGGATGCCGAGGTGGCGGGCCGACGGCAGCACCTGGGCGGCGAAGGCCTCGTTGATCTCGACCAGGTCGATGTCGTCGATGGTCATGCCGGCCCGGCGCAGCGCCTGGCGGGACGCCTCGATGGGCCCGAGCCCCATGATCTCGGGGTTGAGCCCGGTGACGCCGGACGAGACCACCCGCGCCAGCGGCGTGATGCCCAGCTCCCGGGCCCGGGTGTCGCTCATCACGATGACCGCGGCGGCGCCGTCGTTGAGCGGGCAGGCGTTGCCCGCGGTGACCTCACCGTCCGGGCGGAACGCGGGCTTGAGCTCGGCCAGCTTCTCGACCGTGGTGCCGGCGCGGGGGCCGTCGTCCTTGGTCACCACCGTGCCCGAAGGCGTGGTGACCGGCGTGATCTCGCCGTCCCAGTAGCCGTTCTCCTGGTTGGCCACGGCCAGCTGCTGGCTGCGGGCCGCGAACTCGTCCATGTCCGGGCGGGAGACGTTCTCGGCCAGGCGCACGTTCTCGGCCGTCTGGCCCATGGCGATGTAGATGTCGGGCAGGCCCGGCTGGGGCTCCCAGCTGTCGGCCCCGTTGGCCGCCTCCGCCGACCGCGCCTGGGCGTCGGCGAACAACGGGTTGGTGGCACCACTGTCGGCCATGCCGTTCATGAAGCGGCTGACGGTCTCGACCCCGGCGGCCACGAACACGTCACCCTCGCCGGCCTTGATGGCGTGCGCGGCCATGCGGATGGCCTGCAAGGAGGACGAGCAGTAGCGGTTGATGGTCACGCCGGGCACGTCGTCCAGGCCCGCCAGGAGAGCCGTGACCCGGGCGATGTTGAAGCCGGACTCGCCGGCGGGCTGGCCGCAGCCCATGATCAGGTCGTCGATGGTGGTGCGATCGAGCTGCGGGAGCTTGTCCAGCGCGGCCTTGACGATGTGGGCGGACAGGTCGTCGGGACGGCACTCCACCAGCGAGCCCTTCATCGCCCGCCCGATCGGGGTGCGGGCCGTCGAGACGATCACGGCTTCGGTCATGGCGGATCCTCCTGGCGCGGGGGTCGTGCGTCCTGCGTGTCT
>DASRJN010000590.1:0-15407 GCA_035649455.1 Acidimicrobiales bacterium | reverse complement strand
ACACCGGCTGGTGATCTGAGGTTTGCTATCGGGGAGTGACCCACTACGAGGTGCTGGGCGTCGCGAGGCACGCCACGGCGGACGAGATCCGCCAGGCGTACCGGCGCCGCGCCCGGGATCACCACCCGGACACCAACCCGGAGAACCCCGACGCGGCGGGGGCGCGGTTTCGGCAGGTGGCGCTCGCCTACCAGGTGCTGAGCGATCCCGGTCGGCGCCGGCTCTACGACGCCAGCCTCGACCGGCGGGTGGCCGGCGACATGCCCCGGCCGGGCGGACCGCCGCCCCCGACCACCGCGGCCGCGGGGACGGCCCCCGAGGGGCGCTGGCCCCGACCGCGGTGGCCGCCCGGGTCCGGGCCCACGGTGCCGGAGGTGACCGACCGCATCGTGCAGGTGATCTTCATGCTGCCGCTGCTGGTGGTGCCGGGGGTGGACTTCCTGGGCCGGTTGGTCCTCCTCGTGGCCGGGTGGTTCGCCGCCGGCTACCTGCTGCGGCGGCATGCCGCGGCGAGGCCTCCTGACTGGCCCTGGTGGCGGTCCCCGGGTTGGACCGGTGGCGGGCGGCTGCTACGGGTCGGGGCCGTGGCGGCCGGGGTGGTAGTGGCGGGGATCGTCCTCCGGCCGGTAGCCGACCGGGCGCGCGAGGCCGTCGACGCTCAGGACACGGTCGAGGACACGGTCACCGCCCAGGTCCAGGCCCAGGTCCAGGCCCAGGACCAGGGGCAGGTCCCGCCGGCCGCTCCCGTGACCGCGGGCGGGATGCAGGCGGCGATCGACCGGCGGGACGAGGCGGTCGACGACCTGATCGCCACCTGGTGGCGGGGGCCGGTGGCGGTGGCGATCGTGGCCGGGGCCTGGGTGGGATCGGCTCGACTGCCCGGGGTGTTCGGGTTCCAGGATCGCCGCGCGCGCCGCAGGGCCGGCTGAGGCCGGACGCGGCTGTGGCCGGGGGTTCCGGGTCCCCCGGCCACAGTCTCAAGTGGCGCCGGTCGATGCCGACGGCTGACCGGCGGGTGTCAGCCGTCCGGGATCGGGACGCGGCGCACGACGGCGAGCGTGGACGCGGCCGGCCCCGGGGGAGGCGAGGTCGGCCACGCCCGCGCTGGTGCGACCACCCGATGGAGGCGGGCTGGGTTGCCGGCGGACCGCGCTTGGGTTCCCGCGCCTGTGGGCAACAGGCGGGGTGCGACGGGTCGTCGGCGGGTGGTCACCATATGGACGCTAAGCGTTCACCGGGTGACGTTGCGTCATACCAAGAGGGTGAACGGTGTCACACTCCGCCGCGGTTTCCGCGGTCTAGGACCACTGGTCGCAGCCCAGGTCGACCAGGGCGGCGGCGCAACGCTCCAGGATGACCTGCGCCAGCCGGTCCGATCGCTCGTCCAGGTCGAGCCCGGCCCCTGCCACCACCGGGTAGAGGAAGGCGAACAGCGCGGCTACGCGGTAGTCGTGCCAGGCCTGGTCCCGCTGGTAGGCGATCCCGTGGGTGGCCAGGCGATCGAGGTAGCAGCCGATCAGCGGCCGTTCGAGCCTCGCTCGGTCGTCCGGCGTCAGGCTCTGGCTCAGGAAGTACCCGAGGTCGCGCGCGCCGCGGGACCGGTCGGTCAGCTGCCAGTCGCACAGCGTGACCCGATCGCCCGGCCCGAAGAACATGTTGTCGAGGCGGCAGTCGCCGTGGGAGAGCGTGAGCGGCGCGCCCGCCAGCTCGGCGACGAGCCCGGGCAGCAGGCGGGGGAAGCGGTCGCCCAGCGCCCGCACCTCGGGCGGCAGGCCATCGCCGGCCCGCTCCCGCACCGCAGGCCACGTCGCCTCGAATGCCGTGGTGACCGCGGTGAGCAGGATCGGGTCGTCGATGCGGCGCAGCCACGGGTGGCCGCTCAGTCCGGCGCCGTCCCAGGACGCGGCATGGTGGTCCGCCATGGCCACCACCACCGCCTCGGCCCGGTCGGGCGGGCAGCCCATTATCTGGTCGGACGTGTCCGCCGCGCTCATGTCGTCGAGCAGTAGGACGAAGTCACCCGTGGCCTCGTCGAAACCGGCATGGTGGCAGCCGACGGCGAGGGGGGTGGAGGCCCCGAGGTGCTGGTGGAAGCGCACCTCGTTGCGGTACATCTCCAGCGCAGCGGCGACCTCCCGGCTGTGAGGCCCGGGCGCGGCCAGCTTGGCCACCAGGGTGTCGGGCCCGCCGGCGCCGGGATGCTCCCAACGCAGCTGCAGGCGGCGCAGCGCGCCCAGCAGCCCGTACCCTGCGCCCAGCGGGTCCGCCTGCACCGCGGTCACGGCGCCGGCCGCGGGGTGCGCCGAGCGCAGTGCCTCGGTCAGCCATGAGGCGGTCAGTGCGGACGCGTCCGCCGGTACTCGGAGTTCGTCGCCCAGGTTCCCGCCTCTCCCGCCAGGGTGGCTCGACACCACTCAGGGCGGCGACGATACAGCGTTGAGGCGGAATCCACCCCCTCGGAGCGAAGCCACCTCACCCGGTACCGGGCCACGCTCGTCCGACCCGGTCTTGCGAGGTACTCGATGCCCTACTACGAGTTCATCGTGCGCGGCGAGGTGGACGCGGACGCGCTGGAGCAGGAGACCGGCCTCACCTGCACCGTCGTCGACCGGGCCGTGCGCATCGGCGGCGAGCTGAGCGACCGCGCCGCGCTGCGCGGCATCCTCGAACGCATGTACCGGCTGGGGTTGGACCTGCGCGCGGTCGAACGACGGTAAGTAGGCCACGCACCGTGAGGAGTGCCTAAGCTCTCGCGCGTCACTCCGTGCTAGGGGAGGCGAGGGAGGCGGGAGTGCCGCACGCCGACAGCTCGAGGCCGCGCATGACCTCGTCACGGAGCGCGTCCGCCCACCTGCCCGCCCACATCGTCCGGCGAGGCCGCCTGGCGGACGCGCTCGGCACCACGGGCGCCCGCCTGGTCGTGGTCACCGGCCCGGCCGGATCGGGCAAGACCGTGGCCGTGCGCGACTGGCTCTCGACGCTGGACGAGCCCGCCGCCTGGCTGTCGCTCGACGGGCGCCACGCCGATCCCGAGCACCTGCTGGAGGCCGTGCTCGACGCGCTCGACGACCTGGCGCCCGGGTTGAACGACGCCGTCGCCGGGGACGATCACGAGGACCATGAGGCCGACCACGCCCTCGTGCGGGCGGCCGAGCACCTCGCCGGCTGGTCCCAGGCCACGCTGGTCCTCGACGACGTCCACGTGGTCGACTACAGCCCGGCCGCCGCCGTGCTCGCCGGCCTGGTCGGCGCGGTCACGCCCACGACGCTCCGGCTGGTCATCTGCAGCCGCTCGGACCCGCCCATCGCGCTGCACCGCTTCCGCCTGGCCGGCGAGCTGGTCGAGCTGCGAGAGGCCGACCTGCGCTTCGACCCCGACGAGGCCCAGCAGTTCTTCGCCCGCTTCCCCGAGGTGGACCTGGACCGCTCGCAGGTCGAACGGCTGGCCGAGCGCACCGAGGGGTGGGCGGCCGGGCTGCAGTTCGCGGCGCTGTCCCTGGCGGGGCGCACCGACACCGACGACTTCGTGGACCGCTTCGCGGGCAGCGAGCGCCATGTCGCCGACTTCCTGCTCGACGAAGTGCTCGACCGCCAGCCGGAGGACGTCAGGGCCTTCCTGCTCGCCACCTCGGTCCTCGGACGCCTGCGGGCCGACCTGTGCGAGCAGGTCACCGGCCGGGCCGACGCCGCCGCCCTGCTGCGCCGGGTCGAGACCGAGAACCTGTTCCTCGTCCCCCTCGACGACGAGCGCGAGTGGTTCCGCTACCACCAGATCTTCGGCCAGCTGCTGCGGCGGGAGCTGCGGGTCAGCCGGCCCGAGCTCGAGCGCCTCGGCCACGAGCGGGCCGCCGCCTGGTTCCGGGACCACGGCGAGCCGGGCCTGGCCATCGACCACCTCCTGGACGCCGGCCATCACGAGGAGGCGTTCGACCTGCTCACCGAGCACCTGCGCGACTACCTGGCCGCCGGGCGCCACGAGACCGTGCGGGGCTGGCTGTCCCGCCTGCCGCCGGACTTCGTCGACCGCAGCCCGGGCCACCTGCTGATGGTCGCGTTCGCCTACGCCCGCTCGGGCCTGATCGCGGTGGGCCGCCAGATCGTCGATCGGGCGCGGGCCGCGGCCACCCCCGCGGAGCGTGAGGAGCTCGGGCTCCACTTCGACGTGACCGTCGCCTCGTTCGCCGCCATCCTCGGCGACCCCGAGACGTCCATCGCCCTCGGCCAAGCGGTCTGGGAGCGCCGCGACGAGGTCGACTTCTCGGTCATGGCGCCCGACCTCGCCTCGGCGACGCGGCAGCTGTGGGACTACCTGCCGGTGGGGCTGGCCCGGGCCCACGCACTGCTCGACGACCGCGGCGGCGTGCGCCACTGGGCGTCAGTGCTGCGGCGCCAGGGCCCGTCGCTGCCCGGTGACCTGGTGGGGACGCTCGGGGCGGAGGCGTGGGCCGAGGCGCGCAACGGCCGGCTGCGCGCCGGCGCCGAGCTGGCCGAGCAGGCCCTGGAGCTGGGCACCGAGCAGGGCCGCGGCTCGCGGCGGGCCATGATCGGGGCCCGGGCCGCGCTGGCGCTGGTCCACCGCGAGCGGGACGAGCTCGATCGGTCGATCGACGTCCTGGCCCCGCACCTGGACAGCGCGCTGCGGGAAGGCCACGTCGGCATCACCACCATGGGTGAGATCGAGCTGGCTCGGGTCGAGTGTGCCCAAGGGCGATGCAACGCGGCGATCGAGCGGCTGCTGCGGGTCCGGCGCGACCGGGCCGCCCGCGGCACGCCCCGCTTCCTCGCCGCGGTCCTCGACCTCGCCGAGTGCCGGGTACGGCTGCTGGCGGGCGACGTCGACCGGGCCCAGGACCTGTTCGACGGCATCGAGCCGGGCCCGGAGCGCGCGCTGCTCGAGGCCCGGCTGGCGCTGGCGGGCGGCGGCCCCGCCACCGTGGAACCGCTGCTGGCCCCCGCGCACGAGAGCGGCAACCGGCGCCACCAGTTCGAGGCCGTAGCGCTGACCGCCCGGGCCGCGGCTCAGGACGGAGACCTGCCGGCCGCCCGCCGCGCCCTCGGCGGCGTGGCCGCGGTCGCCCAGCGGGAAGGGGCGCTGCGCACTTTCCTGGACGAGGGCTTCGACATCCGTGACCTGGTCACCACCCCCGCGGCGGCGGGCTATCAGGCGACCGCGGCGTCCACCCGGGGCGGGGCTCTGCCGCCCGCCGGCGTGGCGCTGGTCGAGCCGCTGAGCGAGCGGGAGTTGTCGGTGCTGCGCTACCTGCCCAGCCGGCTGTCGAACCGCGAGATCGGCGACGAGCTCTACGTCTCGCTGAACACCGTGAAGTCCCACCTCAAGACCATCTACCGCAAGCTCGACGTGGAGCGGCGCGACGACGCGGTGCGCCGGGCGCGCCAGCTCGGCCTGTTGTGAGCGCAAGTTGAATCCTGATTCACCCCGGGCGGGTGTGCAGCCTTCACCCAGCGTGCCGACACGATGCGTGTTGTGGTGGACGTCGCTGAGATCACTCTCCGTTGTCGTGGGGCTCGCCGGCTGACCGCGGGATTCGCCGGTTGGGAGGTCGAGACCAACGGCCCGTTCACCATCCTGCGCCGCCTGGACGCGAGCGCGGCCGACGTCCACGCCGCGCTGATCCAGGTCGCCGACCTGGGCCTGGAGCTGGAATCACTGCGCCGCCTGGAGCTCTCGCCCTGACACCTAGCATCTAGGCATGGCCACGGATCCGGCGGGGGAGCTGCGCCGCTTCGCGCTGCACCTTCCCGAGGCGTACGAGGACTTCCCCTGGGGCGATCGGGTCGCCAAGGTGGGCAAGAAGATCTTCGCCTTCCTCGGCAGCGCGGAGGGCGGGGCCGAGCGCGGGGTCGGCCTCGCGGTGAAGCTGCGGGACTCCCACGAGGAGGCCATCGCCATGGACTTCACCACGCCCTCGGGTTACGGCCTGGGGTGGCACGGCTGGGTCAACTGCTCGTTCCCGTCCGGGGCCGAAGTGCCGGTCGAATTGCTGTGCGACTGGATCGACGAGAGCTATCGTCTCATTGCCGCGAAACGCCTGGTCGCGGAGCTGGATCGTCGGGCGAATTCCTGAACCCCGGTTCGCCTGACAAAGTTGTCATCGGGTACTGCTGAGGTACCCAAGCCTGCGCACGCCCAAGGAGCCCGCCTGTGCCGCTGCTCGAGGTCCATGGACAGCCCGTCAACGTCGTCGACCGAGGTGATGGCGACGCCGTCGTGTTCCTCCATGCCTTTCCATTGCAGGCCGCCATGTGGGACTACCAGATCGACGAGTTGGAGAGCACCCACCGGTGCCTGGCCATCGATCTGCCGGGCTTCGGCCAGTCACCCCCTCAGGAAGATCCCGGCTCGGCGTCGATGCAGGGCTGGGCGAACCTCGTGGTCGGCGTGCTCGACGAGCTGGGCATCGAGCAGGCCACGTTCGTGGGGGCGTCGATGGGCGGCTACCTCGCCATGGCCGTGCTCCGCCACCACCGGGCGCGGGTCGGCCAGCTCGTGCTGGCCGACAGCCGGGCCCGCTCCGACGACCCGTCGGTGGCGCAACGCCGCCGGGCCCAGCAGGACCAGATCCGCAGCGGCGCCGAGGTCGGCTCCCTGTCCAAGGCGACGGTGGAGGGCCTGCTGTCCGCCGGGTCGATGACCCGCCCGGAGCTGGTGGACTACGTCCACGCCCTGGCCGACGGCGCGGATGCCGAGGGCTGGATCGCGGCTCTGGAGGCCATGAAGAACCGGCCGGACTCGATGCTGCTGCTGCGCCAGGCCGACCTCCGGGCCTTGGTCATCGTGGGCGAGCTCGACCGGGTCACGCCCATCGCCGAGGCCATGAGCCTGCGGTCGCTGCTCAAGGGCGAGCTGGTCATCATCCCGAACGTCGGCCACCTGCCGAACGTGGAGGACCCGCTGGCCTTCAACGAGGCGCTCGTCCGGTTCTTGACCGCCTGACCCCCGGCTCGGGTCGGCGGGCGCCCCGCGGGCGCCCGCCATTTTTTCACCTCTTTTTTCGTCTCTCGCGAATTACATCGATGTTGTTTGTCATACCCCCTCGGGATGATGGCTCGTGTCCGATCTGGGCTGCGGCCCGGGCGCGAGGAGGAGACCGAGGTGGAAGCGCAGGGGTGCGAGAAAGACGACGACCTGGAGCAGGTCATGCGGCGGCTGGCGGCGGGCGACGAGGCGGCGGTGGTGACGTTGTACGAGCGGTACGGATCTTCGATCGCGGCCGCGGTGCGGCATGTGGCCCGCAGCCGACCAGGCCGGCTCGACGACGATGACGTGGGCGGCGCCGTGCTCGACGTGTGCTTCGAGCTGGCCCGGGTGGCGGGCGGGTGGTCGCCCGCCGGTGGGGCGCTGCCCTGGGTGTGGGCCCGGCACCGCGTCGCGGGCGCGGTCGATCGGGCGCTCGGCCAGCAGCCGCAGTCGCTCGACGATCACCGCAGCGAGGTCCTCGACCGGCTGGGGGAAGGCGCGGCACCCGGCCCCGCGGCGGCCGAGGCTTCGCTTCTGGACGCCCTCAACCGCCTGGCCGCCCAGGACGCGGCCTCTCGCCGGCCCGCGCTGGTCGGGGCCGCTCCGGTGGGCGTCGAGCCCAGCGCCGCGGGCGAGGCTCGGGCGGTCGAGCGCGGGGCGACCCCGGCGCCGGATGGGCCTCCCGCCCAGGGCCCGCCGAGCGACGGGTCGCCCCCCGGTGCGCCCGGCGAGCTGGCTCTGGTGGGCGCTCGTCCGGCCCCGGCGGCCGGCCGGTCGCCCTGTGTCCCGATCCCTGTTGCTCCCGGCTCCGCCCGGGCGGCGGACAGCGCGGCCGAGCGCATCGACCTCACCGACTCGCGCGACGTGTCGGCGGGCGTAGGGCTGCTGGCCGAGGCGATGGACCGGGGTGGGGTCAGCATCCGCGATCGTGAGCTGCTGCTCGAGTACGCCTACGAGAAGCACTCGGGCAACGGCGCTCCGGCCGCTTCGGTGGCGCCCATGTTCGACATGCTCGAGGTGTCGGTCCGCCAGGCCGCCCGCCGCACGCGGGAGCGCCTGCTGCGGTTGGCGGCCAGCGAAGAGCGGTTCGCGCCTCTCGCCGATCTCCCGTTGCTGGCATGAGCGGCGGGGGCCCCATTCGCATCATCCCGTCCGGTGGGGCGGTGCGGGTGGTCGGCGGCGTGGCGACCCGCTCACTGGTGCGGGAGGAGGCGAGGGCCGAGGCTCGGCGCCGGCATCCCGCCGGGCGGGGCTGGCGACCCGACCGGGCCCGCATGCTCCAGCGGCTGGCCGACCGGGCCTATGTGGGGGGCGCACCCTGGCCGCGGGTGGCCGCGGCCGTGATGCTGCTGCGGGGCATCGCCGGCGACGATCCGCCCAGCTTCGCCCGGCGGGTCGGGGTCAGCGCGACGACGCTCGCCGGGTTGGAGGCGGGGGCGCAGCCGGCGTCGTCCGTGCCCGGTTGCCTGCGGTCGCTGGGTGGGCTGGTCGACTGGACGTGGGTCGACGCCGGCACCCGGTCGGATTGGGGGTGCTGAAGGTGGCAGTGGCGCTCAGGGGTTCTGGTAGATGCGGGTGGGCGAGACGAGCACCGCCACGCGCCGCTCGGCCTGCATGACGCGGTCGTACTCCGCGAAGTCTTCGTGCTTGCCGCCCGCGGCTTCGAAGATCTCTCGGAGGAGCAGGCGCAGGCCCTCGCGGTCGACACCGGCCAAGGGGTCGTCGGGACCGCACAGCTCGACGGTGCCCTCCACCGTGGCCCAGGCCCAGCCGGCCCGCCACAGCAGGGTGGCGCGGGGGTCGGCCCGCAGGTGGTTCAGCTTGTGGGTGCCCTCGCGGGCGACGAAGGCCGCCACCGGCCGCTCGCTCACCGGGTGAGGCACGATGCCCGCGTTCACCACGGTGGACTGCAGAGTGCCGTCCGGGCGCACGGTCGATACCGACGCCAGTCCGTTGTCGAGGGCGATGAGCGTGCGCACATCGTCGATCGATGCCACGGCGCACAGAGTAGGCGTTAACGCAATGTGGTCCGCTCCCGGCCGGTCCGCTCAGGCGAGGGCGGTGGCGAACTGCTCGTGGTGGCTTGTCCACCAGCGGCGCCGGCGGTCGTACTTCTCGAGGCCGCCGGTTCGGTTCACCGTCGCGATGGCGTTCGGGTCTCCGGTGTCAAGGCTGTGCCGGACCGCCGCTTCGATGCGGGCGATGGCGTCGTCCATGGCCGTGAGCAGCTCGGTCCGGCCGTCTCGGTCCAGTCCGTAGGCATCGGCGACGAGACGTAGCCGAGCCGGCCGGTCGGCGGGCCGCCAACCGAGGCGCGCCTGGTCGACGTCGTGTTCGATTGGTACGCAGAGGCGGGCGAGCTGGGCAACGTCGTAGACGGGACGGCCTGGGGCCGCGAACTCGAAGTCGAGTAACGCGATGGCGGTGCCGTCGCGGAAGACGACGTTCGAGAGCTCCACGTCGTTGTGGCACACCACCGTTCCTCCCGCTGGGTCGGCGAGCATGTCGTTCCAAGTTCGCTCGCGAGCGTCGAACCCGCGGGCGGCGTCGTGCAGGCCGCGCAGCAGCCGGGCGATCGACACGAGCGCGGCGTCGGTCTGGCTCCAGTCCGGATAGGGCGGCACGGGGACGTCGCCGTCGATGAACACCAGGCGCTCGCGCCCGTCCTCGTCGATGCCGGCGGGTGACGGGACGCCCTCGAATCCCGTCCGTCGCACCCAGCGCAGGAAGGCGTGGATCGAGCCCGAGTGCGGGCTCGCGGGGCGTACGACATGCGGACCGGCACGGAGGACCTCGCCCGGGTGGGAGATCCCGCCCTCGAGCGGCCGTTCGTTCATAGGCTCAGCCCCGCCAGATCTGGTGGGGCGTGAGGTCGCGACGGCCGGTGTAGGGGAGTGGAGTGGGAGCGCCGGTGCGGGCCGTCTCGTAGGCCGCACAGACGACCTCGAGCACGAGCCGGCCGAACGCGGCGCTGGATCGGGGCGGGCGCCCCGACTCGATGTCCGCGGCCAGTGCCTCCAGCTGGCCGATGTAGCCGAGGTGGAACAGCTGCTCGCTCACCACCACGGCGGGCGCCTGGGGGATCCGGAGCGGCGCGCCGTTGAGCTCCACCGAGGGCTCCGGCACCAGCTCCAGGCGCACCGCGCCGGTGGCACTCGCCGCCTGGGCGTCCCAGGTGGGCGCGGCCGCCCGCCACGTCGCCCGCACCTCGGCCCGCAGCCCGGTGTCGAACGCCAGCGTCACCCGGGCGTCGTCGTCGACCTGCAGGGCGCGGCCCGAGTCCAGCTCGGCGTGCTCCACTGCGACGACGCGCGCGGGGGCGGCCATCAGCAGCGCGACCGCCACCGCGTGGACGCCCAGGTCGAAAAAGGCGCCGCCGCCCCAGGACGGATCATGGCGGTGCTCGCTCCAGTCCGGTCGACCCTGGGCGAAGCGGACCTCGAGGTAGGTCAGCCTGCCGATGCGCCGGCAGGCGCTCACGGCCTCGGCGGCCGCGGGGGAGTGCACCAGGTTCTCGCCGTAGGCCACCCGGCCCCGGGCGGCGAGGGCCACGATGGCGTCGGCGTCGGCGAGGGTGGCGGCCAGCGGGGTCTCCACCAGGGCGACGGCGCCCCCGTCCACCGCCCGCTCGGCCTCCTGGCGGTGCTGGGCCGGGGGCGTTGCCACCAGCACCGCGTCGGCCCCGCCGGGCAATTCGTCGTAGTGGCACACCACCGCCCCGGTCTGCTCCGCCCGCCGCCCGGCCGACAGGCCGCGCCGGGAAGCCACGTGGACCACCCTCAGGCCCGGGACAGTGTCTGCGGCCAGGCCGTGGATGGCCGTGATCCAGCCCGCGCCGGCGAAGGCGAGCGACGTCACGCCCGACTCAGGTGCCGGCCAGCCGGGCCACGATCGGGGCCGCGCTGCGCATGGTGTCGAGACCCTGGACCACCAGGTACGACACGTCCCACCGCTCGCGCCGGGCGATGAGGTCCTCCACGATCTGCTCGACGCTGCCGAGCCACACATGGGGCGACTGGCCCAGCTCCTCGGGGGTGGTCGCGAACAGCGGCGCCATGGTCTCCCGCGTCCCGTCGCGGTCCTCCGAGATGGCGACCAGGAAGATCAGCATGTTGAGCTCGAGGTCGTCGTAGCGGTCCCCGGCCGCGTCCCGCACCCAGCCGAGCTTGCGGTCGGTGACGCCGGCCATGGCGTCCCGGGAGGCGTCGGCATCGACCCGCCCCGAGCGCACCGCCGGGTTGACGCCGACGATGTCCGCCTCGCGGGCGGCCAGCGCCAGCACCCGGGGGCCGCCGCCCCCGATGAGCACGGGCGGGCCGGGCTGCTGCACGGGCTTGGGCAGCCCGTCCAGGCCGCTGATCCGGTAGTGCTTGCCCTCGTAGCTGAACGGTCCCGGTGCGAACAGCCCCTTGATGACCGCCAAGCCCTCTTCCAGGCGGTCGACGCGCTCGCCGGCCGGGTCCATGGGAATGCCGGACGACTCGTAGTCGGTGGCCATCCACCCGGCACCGATGCCCAGCTCCAGCCGGCCCCCCGACAGCACGTCGAGCGTGGCCATCTCCTTGGCCGTCACCACCGGGTGCTTGTAGTCGTTGTCGAGCACCAGCGGGCCGATCCGCAAGGTGCGGGTGGCAGCGGCCGCGGCCGCGAGCGCGGGTACCGGGGCGAGCTGCTCCCCGAAGTGGTCGGGCATGAACAGGGTCGAGTAGCCGAGGTCCTCCGCCTCCCGGGCCAGCGCCGTCCAGTCCGTGCCCGATGGAGCCGAGCTGAGCTGGATCCCGAAGCGGAACCTACGAGGGTGAGGCATGGCGCTCACCCTAGGGCGCGTCTGGCGCCTGGCCGTGCGGCCGGCTGGGTAACCTCGTGGGGTCGTGCGTCCCCTCCCCCTGCGCCGCCTGCTTCCCCGCTTCGCCGCCGTCATCATCGGTAGTGGTCTCGTGCTGGCCATCGCGGCCGCGGCCATGGCCGTCCCCGCCCGCCTGATCGGCGAGTCCGGCTCGGGCGACCCCCGCGGCATCGACCTGGGCCCCTTGGCCCAGCGTTCCTACATGTACGCGGGGGACGGCTCGCTCCTGGCCACGCTCAAGGACGAGGAGAACCGCCAGCCCGTCCCGCTGGCCGAGGTGCCGCCGCACGTGGTGTCGGCCATCCTCGCGGTCGAGGACGCCGGGTTCTGGGTCCATGACGGCTTCGACGTGCGCGGCATGCTCCGCGCGTTCAGAGCCAACGTCGACTCCGGCGGCATCAGCCAGGGCGGCTCGACCATCACCCAGCAGCTGGTGAAGCTCGACCAGCTCACCCCCGAGCAGACCCTCGACCGCAAGGTGCAGGAGCTGTTCCTCGCCTCCCGCCTCGAGAAGGAGATGACCAAGGAGGAGATCCTCGACCGCTACCTGAACACCGTCTACTTCGGCAACCACAGCTACGGCATCCAGGCGGCGGCCGAGACGTACTTCGGCATCAGCGCCCAGCAGCTCGACGTGGGCCAGGCCGCGATGCTGGCCGGGATCATCCGCAACCCCGTCCAGTACAACCCGGTGCGCTACCCGGACCGGGCCCAGGCCCGCCGCAACATCGCCATCAACCGCATGGTCGACGTGGGGGCGCTGACCGAGGCCGACGCCACCTGGTGGCACGCGGCGCCGACGGTGCCTCAGCTCTACCAGGTGTTGCCGGTGGCGAACGACTACTTCCCGTCCGAGGTCGAGCAACAGCTCCTCGACCTCAACGACCCCCAGTTCGCCATGCTCGGCACCACCGAGACCGAGCGGCGCACATCCGTCTACCAGGGTGGCATCAAGGTCTACACCACACTCGACCCGGCAGGGCAGGCCCAGGCCATCGCCGCCCGCGACCAGAACCTGCCGTTGGAGAACGGCACGTTCGCCGTGCCCGGTACCGATCCGGTCACCGGGGCGCCGAACCGGGGGTCGGCGGCGGTTGTGTCGGTCGAGCCCGCCACCGGCGCGGTGCGAACCATGGTCGGGGGGCCCGGCTTCGACCAGTGGCAGTACAACCTCGCCGTCGACAACCCGCGCCAGGTGGGCTCGTCGATGAAGACCTACGTGCTGGCCACGCTGATGGAGCAGGGCTACTCGCCCGACGACATCATCAACGGCACCGCGCCTTGCCAGTTCTCCAACCCCGGCGGTGAGATCGACCCCTACGACGTCGGCAACTACGCCGACGGCAGCGGCAGCGTGAGCACGATCGTCTCCGCCACGCTGACCTCCTCCAACTGCGCCTTCGTCCGGCTGGGCCTGATCGCGGGGCTGCCCGCGGTGGTCGACATGGCCCAGCGCCTCGGCGTCAGGAAGTCCCCGCTCGAAGCGCTCCCGTCGCTGCCGCTCGGCACCAAGGAGATCACCCCGCTGGAGATGGCCTCCGCCTACGGCACGCTGGCCGCCGATGGCGTCTACAACCCGCCGTACCTGATCGACCGCATCGAGGACAGCGCCGGCAACATCATCTACCAGCACGCACCGGCACCGGAACAGGTGATCTCGCCGCAGACGGCCCGGCTGGTGACCTACATCCTCGAGCAGAACGTGCAGAGTGGCACCGGCACCGCGGCTCGCCTCCGAGGCGCCCGAGCGGCCGGCAAGACCGGCACGACGCAGTTGGCGTCCGACGGCTGGTTCGTGGGCTACACGCCCGCCCTGTCCACCGCCGTCTGGGTCGGCGGCCTCGGGGCCAAGTTCCCCATCATCCTCGGCGGCACCGGCATCACCGGCGGCCGCTACCCGGCCCGCATCTGGGGTGCGTTCATGAACGCCTGGCAGGAGGGCAAGCCGGCATTCCCCTTCGCGGCGGCGGCCCCGGTGCCCCCGAAGGGGGCCATGCTCGAGGTGCCTGGTGGCCGGGATCTGACTCCGCCGCCGGCGCCCCCGCCGCCTCCACCTGATCCGGGGTTCCCGTTCCCTTTCCCCCCAACGGTCCCGGTGCCCCCGGGCCAGGCAACCCCGGCGGCGACAACGGCAACGGCGGCGACAACGGCAACGGCGGCCACGGTCGCCGCGACTAGGGGTCGTCCTCCGCCCACGGAGACACCCCCGCCTACGACAGGCATCCCCACGTGAGCGGCGGATAGGGTGCCGCGCTGATGGGTCGCTGGGAATCCCTCCTCATCGTCCAAGAGCACGACACCCGCGCCGACCAGTTGGCGCACCGGGTCGAGACCCTGCCGGCGCGGGCCGAGCTGGCGGCGGTCACCGAGCAGATCGGTGCGGTGGATCGCAACCTGGCCGCCGTGGAGTCCCGCCGCGGCGAGCTGTCCCGCAGCCAGCAGCGGCTCGAGACCGAGATCGCGGCCCTTACCGAGCGGGCCAACCAGGCCGAGAAGCAGCTCTACTCCGGGTCGGTCACGGCGCCCCGCGAGCTCCAGGCCCTCCAGGACGACGTGGCCTCGATCCGCCGCCGCATCGGCCAGATCGAGGACGACGAGCTGGAGATCATGGAGCTGACCGAGCCGGTGGACGCCCAGCACGCCGAGCTCACGGCCGAGCGCGAGCGGCTCGACGGCGAAGCGATGCGCATCACCGCCGCGCTGGCCGAAACCGAGGCCGAGATCGAGGCCGAGCTGGCGGTCGTGCAGGCCGAGCGCGCCGAGGCAGCCGCGGCCGTGCCCGACGACCTGTGGCCCGAGTACGACCGGCTGCGCGCCCATCTCGGTGGGGTGGCCATCGCCCGGCTGGCCGGGTCGACCTGCCAGGGCTGCCACCTGGCGCTCCCGGCGGTCGAGATCGACCGCATCCGCAAGCTGGCGACAGACGAGACCGTGCACTGCGAGGAGTGCGGCCGGCTCCTCGTGCACGACTGACCGGTTCCGGCGGCGGTGTTCCTCTGGTTCGCGGGCGGCGCGTTCGTCCTCGTGTGGGTTGTGTTCCGCAGCCCGGCAGTCGACTACCGCCTGGTGATGGTGGGGGCCGTCCTGCCCGTGGGTGAGCTGCCGTTCGGCTCGCCCCGGCTGCTCCACAGCTTGACCGCGGCGGCCGCGGCGCTCGGGCTGGCCATGCTGGTGACGCCGCGGCGGCGGCTGGCGCAACGCCGGCTGGTCGCCGTGCCCATCGGCATGTTCATCCACCTGCTGCTGGACGGCATCTGGACCGACACCCAGGCGTTCTGGTGGCCGTTCGCGGGGCTGGCCTGGAGCGACGCCCGCCTACCCGAGCTGTCCCGCGGCGCCTTCGACCTGGTGCTGGAGGCGCTGGGCGCGGCCGCCCTGTGGTGGTGCTGGCGCCGCTTCCGGCTGTACGAGCCCGCCCGCCGGGCCCGCTTCCTGCGCACCGGGCAGCTCGACCGGGACGTGGTGTCGCCGTGATCGTCATCGCCCGCCACGGCCGCACCGCGGCCAACGCCGGCGGACTCCTGCTGGGCCGGGCCGACCCGCCGCTCGACGCCGAGGGCATCCGGCAGGCGGAGGCGCTGG
>DASRJN010000589.1:0-18769 GCA_035649455.1 Acidimicrobiales bacterium | reverse complement strand
GCCACCGGGTCGGGTGTGAACTCCAGGTTCTGCCAGGCCCCGGCGATGATGTTGTCGGCCAGGCGCTTGGTGGTGATCTTCTCGATGCCGTCGTTCGTGGTGGCCTGGGCGGTCGAGGCGTCGTCGTTGGCCTCGTCGATGGCGTCGAGCAGGCCGCTGATGAGGGCCCGCACGTTGGCCGGGTGCTCCTCCAGGTAGTCGGTGCGCACCAGCAGGTGGGTGGTGACGAACTGGCCGTCGGTATCGGTCCACAGGTCCTTCTCGTTGACCAGCACCTTGCCGCCGCCCTCCTCGACCAGGCGGGTGGCCCACGGCTCGGGCACCCAGGCGCCCTGGATGTCGCCGGCCTGGAAGGCGGTGAGGGTGTCGGCGTTCTCCTGCGGGGTGATCTTGACGTCGCCGCCCCCGGTCTCGTCCACGTCGTAGCCCTGGTCGGCCAGCCACGCCCGCAGCGCCACGTCCTGGGTGTTGCCCAGCGAGGGGGTGGCGAGCGTGGTGCCGGCCAGATCCTCGGGCGAGCTGATGTCGGGGGAGACGACCAGTGCGGCGCCGCCCGAGGTGGTGCCGGCCACCAGGGTCACCTCTCCGCCCGACTGGGCGAAGGCGTTGATGGCCGGGTTGGGGCCGATGAAGGTGGCGTCGATCGAGTTCGAGAGAATGGCCTCGCTGGCCTCGGTGCCGGAGTTGAACGTGAACGTCTCGAGGCTCGCGTCGCCCAGGGCGTCGGCGAACAAGCCGTCCTCGACCCCGATGATGGCCGGGGCGTGGGTGACGTTGGGGAAGTAGCCGAGGCGCAGGCTGCCGCTCGGCGGGCTGTCGGCCGCAGTCGTGCCGGCTCCTGCGGCGTCGCTGTCGTCATCGCCGCCGCAGCCGGCGGCCACCAGCCCGAGAGCGAGGGCGAGGACCGCGGCCTTCCGTACAATTCCGATTGACATAGTGGGATTACTACCTGGAGCCTCGCAGCCGCGCAAGGGTTTTCTGGTAATCCAGATCGAAGAAGTCAGATTTCGCTTGTGCGGAGCGGCCGCCGCCAGTAATCCTGAGTAAGTCGATCAGAATTATCTGGAGTGAGCATGCCTACGACCTACTCGCCGTCCGTCCCGGCCCGCGGGCCCTTGTCGGCGGTCGTCCTCGCCGACATCGCGGGCGGCCTCGCCGCCGCCCGCGACCTGTGGCAGGCGTCCGTGCGGCACGACCCGGACGGGCGCAAGCCGGTGAGGCTGCTGGCCACCGAGACGTACGAGGTCTGGGTCATCGGCTGGACGACCGGCCAGCACGTGCGGCCCCACGACCATGGGCGTTCGGCCGGCGCCCTCGTGGTGGTGGAGGGGATGCTGACCGAGGTCCTGCCCGAGCCCGGAGCGTGCCCGGTCGAGCGGGTGCTCGGGCCAGGTCGGGTGTGGCGGGTGCCCGTCGGTACGGTGCACGACGTGGTGAACCGAGCGCCCGTACCCGCGACGAGCCTGCACGCCTATTCGCCGCCCTTGTCGTCGATGACCTACTACGACCCGGGCACGCTGGCTCCCGTCGACACCGAGGCGATTCCCCCGACCCCACCGGTCCTCGGCGCACCGGCCGCGTCCTACCTGCTGCACCCGGCCCAGCGGTGGGGGCGGCCATGACCGGATCCGGCGTCGACGGCCTGCTCGGCCGGGCCCGGGCCGTGATCGCGCCGCGGCCCGGGCCGGGCGACCTCGCCGCGGTGTGGGCGGCGGGCGGGCTGGTGGTGGACATCCGGCCGGTCGAGCTACGGGAGCGGGACGGGGAGATGCCGGGCGCCCTGGTGGTCGACCGCAACGTGCTGGAGTGGCGCCTCGATCCCACTTCTCCCCACCGGCTGGCCGCGCTCACCGGACCGGACCAGCCCGTGGTGCTCTTCTGCGACGAGGGCTACGCCTCCAGCCTCGCCGCCGCCACCCTGCGCGACCTCGGCCTGCGCCGAGCCACCGACCTGGACGGTGGGTACCAGGCCTGGCGGTACGCGACGGTGGAGTGAGGGCGTTGGAACCCGGCGCCGGCGGACGATGATCGGGTATGGACGAGAAGGCGAGCACGGCGCAGCTCGCAGCCGAGCACCTCCTCGACCTGTACCCGCGCGCGCTCCCGGTCGTGTACGGCTTCCTGTGCAGCCGCTGCGGCGACACCATGCTGGCGGAGGACCTCACTGCGGAGGCGTTCGTGGACGCCGTGCGGGCGGTGCAGAAGGGGACGGGCGACGAGATCACCGTCGGGTGGCTGATCGTCGTGGCCCGGCGCCGGCTGGTGGACCACTGGCGCCACCAGGCGGTCGAGGAACGTCATCTGCAGCGGGTCGGGCAGGAGGCGGTCGATGCCGTGGACCCCTGGGACGAGCACCTCGACGTCGTCCGCACGCGAGCCGCATTGGAGCGGCTCGGGCCGCACCACCGCGCCGCGCTGACCCTCCGCTACCTGGACGGGCTGCCGGTCGCCGAGGTCGCGGAGAACCTCGGGCGGGGCATCCACGCGACCGAAGCGCTACTCCAGCGGGCCCGCCGCGCCCTGCGCCGCGCCTACGTGGAGGGAGGGACCGATGCCGGCTGATCCGCTCGACCAGCTGCGGCTCCCGGTCACGCCGCTCGCGCCCCGCGCCCCGTTCGCGGCGGAGCTGCGGCGCCGCCTCGTCGCCGAGCTCGCCCCGCTGCTTCGCGACCGTCCCGAGGAGGACCCCATGGCCATCGACACATCGGTTGCCGCCCCCACCATCACCGTCGCCATGCCGTGTGACGACGCCCGCCGGATGATCGACTGGATGGTCGAGCTGTTCGGGTTCGTCGTCGGTGAGCTCCACGAAGCACCCGACGGCAGCGTGGCCCACGCCCGGCTCTCGTGGCGCACGGGCAACGTGTTCGTCTCGGACCGCCATCCGGGACCGTGGGGCGGCACCGGCCCGGTCATCATCTGCCTCGCCGAGGAGACCTCGGCCGACGTCGATCGCCTCTACGCCCGGGCCCAGGCCGCGGGGGTGGAGGTCATCCAGGAGCTCTCGGACACCGACTACGGCGACCACGGGTTCGGCTTGCGCGACCCCGAGGGCAACCTCTGGGCCATCGGCACCCACCGGCCGCCCGTCGGACCCGGGTGAACGCTCACTCATGACATGACTAGACTCGCCCGGTGATCGAGGACCGGGTCGTGGCCGGCATCGCCCGCCACTGGGACGAGGGGTGGAACGGGGCCGACGTCGACGTGATCATGGCGCCGTTCGCCGCGGACGTGGTGTTCGCCTCGCCGTTCCTGCCCCGGCTCACCGGCGACCCGGACCAGCGGACCATCGACGGGGCCGAGGCCCTCCGCGACTACGTCGTGGCCGCCCTCGCCCGGGCGAGCGACGTCCACTACACGCTCCACCAGGCGCTGGCCGGCACCGACACGGTGGTGCTCGTCTACACGTGCCACCTGCCCGACGGCAGCGACCGGCCGGGCGCCGATCTCCTGCGGGTGGACGGGGACGGCAAGGTGGTCGAGTGGCGGTGCCACTACGCCACCGACCCCACCCGCTGGCGGCCCTGAGCTAGCGAGGTGAGCCCGCGGCGCGCCAGGCTCGCCAGCCGCCGTAGGGCGTGAGGTCGGGCCGGCCGTCGACGGCCGACGCGGCGGCCACGAACCCGGGGACGGCCCGGCCGTCGTCCAGCTCGACCCGGCCCACCGCCAGGCCCGGCACACCCGTGGCCACGAACCGGGCCCAGCCGTCGGGCGGTAGAGCCCACACGTCGACCTCGATGGCCGCCCCGTGGCCCGGCCCCGCGTCCACCAGGCCCGGCCGGGGCGGGGAGTCGGCCACCAGGTGGAGGGCGTAGCGGGAGGCGGTGCGGGTGGTTCCCGCCCAGGTGCCGCCGCAGGCCACCACCTCGTGGTCGAGGGCCTCGCCTCGCAGGTGGGCGCCCGCCACCACCAGGCCGACCATGCCCTCGGGCACGACCGGGGCGGGCGATGTGGTTGCCACCGACAGGTCCTGGGCCAGCGCGGCGACCACTCCGTCTCCGAACGCGGGCGCCAGTAGCTGCACCCCCCACGGGTGGCCGTCGCCCCGAGCGGCCACCGGCGCGACCGAGGCGCACAGGTCGAACAGGTTGGCGAAGCTCGTGTAGGTGCCGAGCGTCTGGTTGGGGCCGAGGGGGTCGGCGGCCACCTCGTCGATGCTCACCACCGTGGGCACGACCGGCAGGGCCAGCGCGTCGAGGGTGTCCCACACCGCTGCGGTCTCGGCCCGCAGGACGCGGATGCGGTCCAGGTCGGCGAAGGCCCGCCAGGCGGGGATGGCCGCGCTGGCCTCGATGATCGACGCCACCACCGGGTCGAGCCCCGCCACCCCGCGGCGCACGGCGTCGCCCACGGCGGCGAAACGCTCGGCCACGAAGGCGCCTCCGTACAGCAGGTCGCCCCCGGTGCGGAACGTGCCGAGGTCCACCGGGACCAGCTCCCAGCCCAGGCGGCGCATCGCGTCCTCGGCCGCCTGCTGGGCCGCGAAGGAGTGCTCGTCGCCCGCCCATTCGCGGTCCTCCGGCCCCGCGATGCCGACGCGGGCGGGCCGCCCCAGCGGCTGCCACCAGCCGGCGCCGTCGGGGTCGGGGCCGGCCATGAGCCCGCAGACCAGCGCGGCGTCGGCGGGCGTGGCCGCGAACGCGCCCACACAGTCGAGCGACCGGCACGCGGGCACTACGCCCGCGGCGCTGATCCGGCCTCGGGTGGGCTTGTGGCCGGCGATGCCGTTGAGCGCCGCAGGGACCCGGCCCGACCCGGCGGTGTCGGTGGACAGAGCCACCGGCACGTCGCCCTGGGCCACCACCACCGCCGAGCCGGACGACGAGCCGCCCGACACCCAGCCGGGACGGCCCACCGCGTGGCAGGTGCCGTAGGGCGAGCGGGTGCCGACCAGCCCGGTGGCGAACTGGTCGAGGTTGGTGGTGCCGACCGGCATGGCTCCCGCCTCCACCAGCCGGGCCAGCGCGTGGGCGTGGTGAGGCGCGGGGCCGGTGGCGTAGCCGGGGCAGCCCGCAGTGGTGGGCAGGCCGGCCACGTCGATGTTGCCCTTGACCGCCACCGGCACGCCCCACAGCGGCCGGTCGCGGGCGCCCTCGGCCGTCAGGTGGGCGGCCAAGTCCCGAAGGTCGGCCGCGGGCACCAGGTCGATCCAGGCCGCGGCCTGCCCCGATCCCCGCCGGGCCAGCACCGCCTCGGCCACGTCGGTGGGCGACCAGCGCGCCGCGGCCAGGCCGTCCCGCAGCGCGGCGAGCGAGCCCAGCGCGGCGTCGAGCGAGTCGGGGTCACCCATCGGGAGCGACCCCGACCAGGGCCTGGCCCGCGGCCACCAGCTGGCCCGGGCGGCAGCCCACCCAAGTGACGACGCCGCTCTGGTCGCTGTACAGGGTGACCTCGGTTTTCATGGCCTCGAGCACCGCCACCCGGTCACCGGCACCGACGGTGGCGCCCGGCACCACGACCACGTCGCCCACCTTGGCCGCGAACGGGGCGGCCACCACCGCGGCGCCCGCGGGCGGCGCCCCGCCCTCGTCCGGCGGGAGGGCCGCCGGCGCCTCGAGCAGGCGGTCGGCCCGATCCAGCTCGCCGCTGTCCCGCCAGCGCCGGCGCTCCTCGGCGAACGCGGCCCGCTGGCGTTGCCGGAACTCGTCGATCCCGGCCTCGTGGGCGGCCAGGAAGCGGCGGTGCTCCGTCAGGTCGAACACCGTGTCCTCCACCACCACCTCGCCCCGGGCCGCCACCATGTCGGCCCGCAGGTCCAGGAGCTCCTCGGCGCCGACGGGGTGGAAGCGGATCTGATCGAAGCAGCGGAGCAGCCACGGCCGCTCGGCGCTGGTCTGGCGGAAGGGCCGGTGCCGCGACCACACGGGGACTGTGCGTCCCACGAGCTGGTAGCCGCCCGGTCCCTCCATGCCGTAGACGCACAGGTAGGCGCCGCCGATGCCCACCGCGTTCTCGGGCGTCCAGGTGCGGGCCGGGTTGTACTTGGTGGTGACCAGCCGGTGGCGAGGATCGAGCGGGGTGGCCACCGGAGCCCCGAGGTACACGTCGCCCAGCCCCAGCACCAGGTAGCGGGCGGCGAACACGGCCTCGTGGACCGCCTCGACATCATCCAGCCCGTTGACCCGGCGGATGAACTCGAGGTTGCTCGGGCACCAGGGGGCGTCGTCGCGCACCACCCGCATGTAGCGGGCGATGGCCTCCCGGGTCGCCGGATCGTCCCAGGACAGCGGCAGGTGGACGATGCGGCTGGGGATGCGGACGTCGCCGCCCGCCCCGATCTCCTCGTCCAGGCCCCGCACGATCTCCAGCGCCCGGTCCACCGTGAGCCGGTCGCCGTCCACGTGCACCTGCAGCGAGCGGATCCCGGGCGTGATGTCGATCACGCCCTCCACCCCGGCCGCCTCGAGCCGGGCTAGCAACTGCTGGACCCGCACCCGCAGCCCGATGTCGAGCACGGCGTCCCCGTACTCCACCAGCAGGTAGCGGTCGCCGCTGCGCCGGTAGGTGACGGCGGGCCGGGCTGCGGCCGCGGGGGTGCCGGCGAGCACCGCGGGGGATCGGGCCGAGTGGAAGCGCACGGTGTCACCCGGCCGGAGCTGGCCCAGCTTCCAGCGCTCGCCGGCCGCCACGGTGAGCGGGCACACGAAGCCGCCCAGGCTGGGGCCGTCGGGACCGAGGATCACCGGCATGTCGCCGGTCAAGTCGACCGCTCCCAGGCCGTAGGGCGTGTCGTGGATGTTCGAGGGGTGCAGCCCGGCGTCGCCACCGTCGGTCCGGGCCCAGCGCGGCTTGGGGCCGATCAGCCGCACCCCGGTGCGGGCCGAGTTGTAGTGGACCTCCCAGGCGGTGGCACACAGCTCGTCCATGCCCTCGCGGGTGAGGAACTCGGGATCGGCGTGGGGCCCGTCGACCACGCCCAGGTCCCACTGCCGGCCCAGTACGGGTCGCTCGGCCGCCGGGAGGGCGGTGGGCTCGACCTCCGGGTCCACGTCTTCCGCCAGGCGCAGCACATCGCCCGGGAGCAGGGCCCGCCCGCCGTGGCCGCCGAACCCGCCGAGGGTGAACGTCGCGCGCGAGCCCAGGTGGCGGGGGACGTCGATGCCGCCGCGCACCAGGACGTACCCGCGGGCGCCCGGCCCGGTGACGGGGCCGCAGGCCAGTGTCGCGCCCGCGGTTACCGCCACGGGTTCCCACGGGGGGACCGGGGCGCCGTCGAGCGTGGCCCCCATGGCCGCGCCGGCCAGGCACACGAGCGCGGGCCGGCCGAAGCGCAGGGTGGGACCGTGGACCTCGCACTCCAGGCCCGCAGCGTCAGAAGCATTGCCCACCACGCGGTTGCCGAGCCGGAACGACCGGTCGTCCATGGGGCCGCTGGGCGGCACCCCCACCGCCCAGTAGCCCAGGCGACCGGGCCACTCCTGCACGGTCACGACCCCGACCGCGGCGGTGACCGCCACGGTGGGCGGGTCGACGTCCCAGGCCTCGTAGCTGGCGGTCCCGTGCTCGCCCGCCCGGAAGTCGGGGTCGTCCAGCACGGCGCCGACCCATTCGCGGTTGGTCTCCACCCCCGCCAGCCGGGTGCCGTCCAGTGCCGCGGCCAGCGCGTCGACCGCCGCGGGCCGGTCGGGCCCGTGCACCAGGACCTTGGCCAGCAGCGGGTCGTAGTGGGGACTGACCTCCGTGCCGGCATCCACCCAGGTGTCGACCCGCGCCGCGGCCGGGAAGCGCACGTCCGTGAGCAGCCCGGTGCTGGGCCGGAAGCCCTCGGCGGGGTCCTCGGCGTAGAGCCGGGCCTCGACCGCGTGGCCGGTGGGGGACCGGTCGCCCGCGTCCACCGCCGACGTGTCGCCCGCGGCCACCGCCAGCATGAGCTCCACCAGGTCGAGCCCGGTGACCAGCTCGGTGACGCCGTGCTCGACCTGGAGGCGGGTGTTGACCTCCAGGAAGTGGTGGGTGCCGCGGGCGGGGTCCACGAGGAACTCGACCGTGCCGACCGAGCGGTAGGCGACGGACGAGGCCAGGGCGCGGGCGTCGGCCGCCAGCGCGGCCCGCAGAGCTGGAGGCAGGCCCGGAGCGGGCGCCTCCTCGATCACCTTCTGATGGCGGCGCTGCACCGAGCAGTCGCGGTCGCCGAGGACCGCCACCCCGCCCCGGCCGTCTCCGAGCACCTGCACCTCGACGTGGCGGGCCACAGGCAGGAAGCGCTCCACGAACACCGCGTCGGACCCGAAGCTGGCCCGGCCCGCCCGGGTCACCCGGGCCCACGCCTCGGCCAGGTCGTCGGGACGGTCGCAGCGCGCCATGCCGATCCCGCCCCCGCCCGCGGTGGCCTTGAGCAGCACCGGGTAGCCCAGGCGCTCGGCCTCGGCCGCGGCCGCCTCCAGGTGCGGGAGCACGCCCGAGCCCGCCAGCCGCGGCACGCCCGCGGCCCGGGCCAGGCCGCGGGCGCGGTCCTTGTCGCCGAAGGCCTCGATCTGGGCCGGGGTGGGGCCCACGAAGGCGAGGCCCGCGGCCTCGACCGCGCGGGCGAAGCCGCCCGACTCGGCCAGGAAGCCGTAGCCGGGATGCACCGCCTCGGCCCCGGAGGCGACGGCTGCCTCCACCAGCACGTCGACGGCCAGGTAGCCGCCCTTGCCCAGCGGCACGGCCACGTCGGCCGCTCCCACGTGGGCCGACGCCCGGTCGTCGGGCTCGTAGACCGCCACCGAGGAGACGCCCAGCCGGCGGAGGGTGGCGATGATGCGGCACGCGATCTCGCCCCGGTTGGCGACCAGGACACTGTGAAATGGCGCGTCGTAGACGCGGTGAAACGGTGGGGGCACGTCGCTCAGGTGGGCCGGGTGACGATCATCCGCACCGGCGTGGGGTCGAAGCCGTTGCAGGGGTTGTTGATCTGCGGGCAGTTGGACACCAGCACCAGCACGTCGAGCTCGGCCCGCAGCTCGACCGCCTTGCCCGGAGCGGAGATGCCGTCGACGATGCCGAGCGTGCCGTCCGCCTCGACCGGGACGTTCATGAACCAGTTCACATTGCTCTGCAGGTCGCGCTTGCCCAGCCCGTGGGGCGCCCCGCCCAGCAGGAAGTTCTCCACGCAGGCGTGCTGGTGCTTGGTGTGGTGGCCGTAGCGGACGGTGTTCGACTCGCATGAGCAGGCACCGCCCACGGTGTCGTGGCGGCCGCACGTGTCGTCGACGATGGTGAGCAGCGGCCGGCCCCGGTTGGTCATGAGCACGCTGCCGGTGGTGAGGAAGATGTTGCCCCGGGCCGCGATCGTGTCGGGGGCGCTGTAGCGCTCGACCGGATCGGCGGCCACGTAGGCGAGGAAGTCGACCGCCTGGTTGCCCTCCAGGTCGACGATGCGCAAGTGGTCGCCGGCGGCCAGCGTGTGGCTCCACGGCGAGCGGGCCGGGACCACCTCGTCGTGCACGACCGTCATCGCGCCCACGGTCCCGCCTCCTCGTCGGTGTTCTCGAACGCCCGGGTGGCCTCCGGGCTGGACCGGCGCGCGGGGTCGTCGGGCTCGGCGGGGGAGCCACGCCAGGCCGTGATGCGCACCGGCCCGGCCGTGTACTGCGGCCGGGGATCGAGCCGGTGGGGCACGGCCACCACCGTGACCACCAGGTCCAGCTCGGCCCGCAGCACGACGTGCGCGCCGGGGTGGGACTCGCGCCGCAGGGTCACCGCGCCGTCGGGCTCGATGCGCACGCCGGTGAACAGGTTGACGTTGGGGGCGACGTCGCGCTCGGTCAGCCCGTGCTTGGCCAGCGCCACCACGAACCGGTCCCGCCCGGACGGGGTCGGCCCGTAGGCCGAGCCGTCACCGTACCGGCGCTGGTTGTCGAGCGGGTTGGAAGTGCCGGTGAAGGTGTCGTGACACGCGCAGGTGTCCTCCACCAGGGTGGCCAGCACCCGGCCCATGTCCGATAGCAGCAGGTAGCCCGGCCCCGGATAGGCCTGCCACTGGAGCTTGACCGTGTCGGCCACGTTGAGCCGCTCGGCCGGGCGGTCGGCCCGGTGAAGCAGCAGCCCGGCGCAGGTGTCGCCGTCGACGTCCACCAGCCGCACACGGGTGCCGCGAGGCACGGCGCGCGAGGCGTAGCCACCGGTGCCGATCGTCTCCTCCCACACCACGTCGCCGGCCGGCACGCGCGGCGGGGGATCGGCCAGTGACGATGCGGGCACGGTGGGCTGGGTGGTCACGGCACTCCCCGCCTGAGCGCGGGCGTGGGCGCGGGCTCCGTGTGTGGTGGCGGTGTCGGGCACGAGCCGGGCGCTCCTTTCAACGGTCCTTCGAAATCCGAGTGCGGGTGATGCTGGCGGGACCGACCGGCGCCGGTCAACGGGTCCGGGCGCCAATTCACAGGCCGGAAACGAACCGGCGGGACCGGGCCGCGGCTCCGGTACGTTCCCTGCCATGGTCGACCCGTCGCCCACCCCGACCCCGGGAGGGCGCAAGCGCGTGGGCCGGCCGCGGGCCAACCCGCAGCAGGGCGACCTGGCGCCCCGCGACGAGATCCTGGCCGCCGCGGCCCGGCTGTTCGCCGAGCGGGGCGTGGCCGGCGTGACCATGTCGGAGATCGCACAGCAGGCCGGGCTGCGCCAGGCCTCGCTCTACTACTGGTTCCGGCGCAAGGAGGAGATCCTCGCCGAGATGGTCGAGCAGGTGAACCGCGTCCCGCTCGAGTTCGTGCTCAAGCTGGAGGAGGAGGCGGGAGAGCCCGCGGTCCAGCTGTGGCGGCTCGTGCGCTTCGACGTCGAGGCGCTGTGCGGGTTCCCCTTCGACATCAACGAGGTCCACCGGCTCAGCCGGCGGGTGCCCGAGGCGTTCGAGGTCTACTGGCAGGAGCGCCAGGCGCTCAACGACGCGGTCGAGCGGCTCATCGCCCGTGGGGTCGAGGCCGGGGCCTTCCGCCCGGTCGACCCCCGGCTGGCGGCGCTGGTGGTGCTGTCCGACGACGAGGGGCTGCAGAACTGGTACCGCCCGCTCGACGGGCGACGCCTGGCCGGCCGGCCCGAGGGCCACTACACCGCGCCCGAGATCGCCGCGTTCGTGGCCGACCTCACGCTGCGGGGCCTGCTCGCCGACCCCGGCGACCTGGCCTCGGTGAGGGCTGCCGCCGAGGGCTAGGCACCGGTCACTTTCGGGTCAGAGAACGGCAATGCCGCCGTATTTCTATGGAAACTCGATTGTGACCGCGGGTGCCTACGGTCCCCCCAACCGACGACCGTCATCCGGAGGTCCCGCCGCCCATGGCCACGTTCCCGACCCGTTCGCGGCACCGCCGCGGGCTCGCCGCCGCCCTCGCGCTGCTCCTCGGGACCGCGGCCTTCGCCGCCTGCGGCGACGACGACGGCGGCGCTGAGGCGAGCGACAGCACCGAGGGCGCGACGGAAGCCTCCGGCGACCCCATCGTGCTGGGGTACTCGGCCTGGCCGGGCTGGTTCCCGTGGAAGGTGGCGGAGGAACAGGGCATCTTCGATCAGGTCGGCGTGAACGTCGAGCTCAAGTGGTTCGACGACTACCTCGCCTCGCTCACCGCCCTCACCGCGGGCTCGCTCGACGGCAACAGCCAGACCCTGAACGACACGCTCGTGGGCATCTCGGCCGGCAGCGACCAGGTGGTGGTGCTGGTCAACGACAACTCGGCCGGCAACGACGCCATCATCGTCGACTCGTCCATCAACTCCATCGAGGACCTGGCGGGCAAGGCCGTGGCGGCCGAGCCGGGCGTGGTCGACCACTTCCTGCTGCTCCAGGGGCTCGACTCCGTGGGCATGACCGAGGAGGACATCGACTTCCAGGGCCTGCCCACCGCCGACACGGCCGCTGCCTTCTCCACCGGCCAGTTCGACGCGGCCGGCGTGTTCGCCCCCTTCACCCTCCAGGCGCTGGAGCGCGAGGGAGCCAAGGTGCTGTTCGACTCGTCCGACTTCCCCGGGACGATCCCCGACTTCCTGGTGCTCGACCGCAAGGTGGTGGAGGAGCGCCCCGAGGACGTCCAGAAGCTGGTGGACGCCTGGTACGCGACCCTCGACTGGATCGAGCAGAACCCCGACAAGGCCGTCGCGATCATGGCCGAGCAGGCCGGCATCTCCCCCGAGGAGTACGCCTCGCTGGCCGACGGGACCCGCATCTTCTCGGCCGAGGATGCGCTGGCCAGCCTCACCGGCGACCGCGACACCGACCTCGGGCCCATGGCCGACAAGGTGGCGGCGTTCCTGCCCACGGCCGGCCTCGTGGAGGAGGCTCCGTCCCTCGACGGGCTGTTCGACCCGTCGTTCACCCAGGACTACCTGGATCGCCAGGGCTCGTGACCGCTCCGGTCGACAGCGTGCCCGCGGACCCCGTCACCGCCGACGTTGCGGAGGCGCCGGAGGCGCCGGCTGCGGCGCCTGCGGGTCCGCAGCCGCAAGGTCGCCGAGGGCGGCCCCAGGGCACGCTGGGCCGCATCCGGGGCACCCTGCCGCTGAGCTGGCGGCTGGGCCTCGGCGCCCTGGGCATGGCCGGGGTGATCGTCCTGTGGGTGATGGCGGCTCGGGCCACCGCGGGAGCCGACACCGGCGTGCGGGTCCCGACCCCGGCCGCCACCTGGGACGCGCTCCGCGACCTGTGGCGCAGCGGGACGCTGAGCGCCGACCTGGCGGCCAGCGGCGAGCGCATGCTCTACGGCTACGGGATCAGCGTGCTCATCGGCGTGGTGGTGGGCATCGCCATGGGTGCGTTCCCGGCGGCCGAGGGCACGCTGGAAGCGCCGATCGGCTTCCTGCGCTACATCCCGGCCAGCGCCCTGACTCCGATGATGGTCCTGTGGCTGGGAGTGGACGAGGCGCCGAAGATCACGCTGATCGTGGTGGGCACGGTGTTCTTCAACATCCTGATGGTGGCGGACGTGGCCCGGGCCGTGCCCCGTGAGCTGATCGACGCCGCGTCCACGCTGGGAGCGAGCCGGCGGCGGATCGTCGCCCGGGTGGTCATCCCGCACTCGCTGCCCGGGATCGTGGACGTGACCCGCATCAACCTCGCCGCGGCCTGGCTGATGCTGGTGGTGGCCGAGCTGCTGGCGTCGGACGAGGGCCTGGCCGTGCGCATCGTGCGCTCGGGCCGGTTCCTCCACTTCGACACGATGTTCGCGGTGCTGGTCGTGTTCGGCGTGATCGGCATGGTGAGCGACCTGGCCCTCCGCGGCCTGCGCTGGCTGGTGGCTCCGTGGGACCGATGACGCCCAAGCTGGCGCTCCAGGGCCTCGTGAAGCGCTTCGCCACCAAGGGCGGCGACACGCTGGCGCTCGACGGCGTCGACCTGGAGGTGGAGGCGGGCGCCTTCGTGTCGCTCGTCGGCACGTCCGGGTGCGGCAAGTCCACGCTGCTCAACATCGTGGCCGGGCTGGAGCAGCCCACCGCGGGCACCGTCTTGGTCGACGGTGACCTGGTGGTAGGCCCCGGGCCCGACCGGGGCGTCGTGTTCCAGGCCTATTCGCTGTTCCCCTGGCGCACGGTGGCCGAGAACATCGGCTTCGGTCTGGAGTGCGCCCGGCTGCGCAAGGCCGAACGTCGCCGGCGGGTGGCCGAGATGCTGGGCGTCGTGGGCCTGTCCGAGTTCGCCGACCGCCTGCCCCGCGAGCTGTCGGGCGGCATGCGCCAGCGGGTGGCCATCGCCCGGGCCCTGGTGGGCGAGCCCGACCTGCTGCTGCTGGACGAGCCGTTCGGCGCCCTGGACCTGCAGACCCGCCAGAGCCTGCACGAGTTCCTGCGCCGGGTGTGGCGGCGCACCGGGGCCACCGTCGTGATGGTCACCCATGACGTGGGCGAGGCCGTCTACCTGTCCGAGCGGGTGGTGGTCCTCACCAAGCGGCCGGGCACGGTCTCGGAGATCATCGACGTCCCCTTCGGCCGCTCCCGCGGCCCCGAGGTCCGCCGCGAGCAACGCTTCCTCGCCATCGAGGACGAGATCGACGACCTCCTGCGCGCTCGCCGCGCCTCCTGACCTGAGGTCAAGTTAGCCTCGGGTGCGTGAGCACACTGACGATCGGATCGCTGGACGCCGGCCGCGTCGGGCTGGGGTGCAACAACTTCGGGATGCGGATCGGGGAGGACCGGGCCGGGGAGGTGGTGCGGGCCGCGCTCGACGCCGGCATCACGTTCTTCGACACCGCCGACGTCTACGGCGGCACCCGGTCGGAGGAGTTCCTGGGCAAGGCGCTGGCCGGCCGGCGCGACGAGGCCATCGTCGCCACCAAGTTCGGCTCGACGCTGGGCGAGGGGAGCGGCGGTGCCAGCGCCCGCTGGGTCGCCCAGGCCTGCGAGGACAGCTTGCGCCGGCTGGGCACCGATCGGATCGACCTGTACCAGCTGCACCGGCCCGACGACCGCGTGCCCATCGCCGAGACGCTGGGCGCGCTCGACGAGCTCGTGCAGGCGGGCAAGGTGGTCCGGATCGGCAACTCGAACTTCAGCGCCGCCCAGATCGACGAGGCCGCGGCCGCGTCGGCAGCCTCGGGCGAGGCGGCGTTCGTGACCGCCCAGAACCACTTCAGCCTGCTGGAGCGGCGGGTGCAGGCCGAGGTGATCCCCGCCTGCGAGCGCCACGGGCTGGCCATGCTGCCGTACTTCCCGCTGGCCAGCGGGCTGCTCACCGGCAAGTACACCCGCGGCGAGGCGCCTCCGGAGGGCACCCGCCTGGCGCTCATGCCGTCCGAGCGGGTCGACCGCGTGCTGTCCGAGCGCAACTTCGACCTCGTCGAACGGCTCACGGCCTGGGCCGAGGGCCAGGGCCACACCATCCTCGACCTGGCCTTCGCCTGGCTGGCGGCTCAGCCCACCATGGGCCCGGTCATCGCCGGGGCCACGTCCGCCGAGCAGGTGCAGGCCAACGTGGCCGCGGGGCAGTGGCAGCTCGCGGGCGACGAGGTGGTGGCGGTCGACGGCATCCTGGCCGGGGGCTGACGGCACCCGACCCCGCGGTCGCTCACGGCGACGAGTGCGCCGCGCACGGCGCGTATTTCAGTTCCGCGAACACGCGTCCAACGGTCGCTTCGGTATTGCACACCCTCTGAAAAAACCCTACCGTGCCCCGCGTGGGTGAGACATCCGTCACAACCGCGTCGCAGGGCCCTCGCGACCCCGCGGACCGGGCCGCCCAGGACGGGCGGCTGACCCGGGCGGCGCGCACGCGGGCCGCGGTCGTCGACGCGCTGCTGGCGTTGAACGAGCGCGGCAACGTGCGCCCCACCGCCCGTGACATCGCCACCGAGGCCGGCGTCTCCCTGCGCTCGCTCTACGTCCACTTCGACGACCTCGAGGCACTGTTCGTGGCGGCCGCCGAACGCCACACCGATCGCCTCGCCGGATTGGTGGGCCCGCTGATCGTCCAGGGTGACCTCGCCACCCGCATCGAGACGCTGCTGTCCCGCCAAGCCATCCTCTACGAAGCGGGCGCGGGCGTGCGGCGGGCTGCCCTGCTCCAGGAGCCGTTCTCGCCCACGCTCCAGAAGGCGTTGACCATGGGTCGCAAGCTGGCCCGCTCGACCATCCGCCAGATGTTCGCGCCCGAGCTCGCGGCCGCCGGCCCGGAGGCCGGGGACGCCCTCGCCCGGGCGCTCGAGATCGCCACCAGCGCAGCGACCTGGGATGCGCTGCGCACGTTCCAGCAGCTCAGCGTCGAGGCTGCCACCGACCAAGTGCGCGAGATGGTTCAGGCGTTCTTCGAACGCTGGGGGCCACCGACCGCCAATGGCCGCCAAACCTGACCGAGACAACGAGCATTGGGGGGAAGGAGTGCGATGACGACCGCCGCCATCGATCGCACGAAGTGGGCAGACTTCGACGACCTGCGCCGACGGTTCTCGTTCCTGCTACCCCTGCTGGGCCTCTTGGTCATCCAGCGGCTCTTCTTCCCGGCCCCGCTAGGCATCGTCGTCAACGGCGCGCTGTTCGGCGGCCGCATCGCCCTGATCGCGCTCGGCATCGCGCTGATCTACCGGGCGAACCGCATCGTCAACTTCGCCCAGGGCGACCTGGGGGCGGTGCCCGCCACGCTCGGCGTCATGCTGGTGGTCGCCTGGGGCTGGAGCTACTGGTTCGGCCTGCTGGTCGGCCTCGCCGGCTCGATCCTGCTCGGCGTGCTCGTCGAGACGCTGATCATCCGCCGCTTCTTCACCGCGCCCCGGCTGCTGCTGACCGTCGCCACCATCGGCCTCGCCCAGGTGCTGGCGGGCGCGGCGCTGTTCATCCCCCGGGCGTTCGGCAACGAGAGCTTCGGCACCCGCCTGACCCAACCGTTCAGCGGGACGTTCAGGATCGACCCGGTCACATTCAACGCCAATGACATCCTCACCGCCATCCTGGTGCCGGCGTGCCTGGTGGCTCTGGCGCTGTTCCTGCAGCGTTCCAAGGTGGGCGTCGCCATCGTGGGCGCCGCCGAGCGGGCCGATCGGGCCTTCACCCTCGGCATCCCGGTCAAGCGGCTCCACACCGTGGTGTGGGTGGTGGCATCCGCCCTCGCCTTCCTGGCCATGTACCTGCGGGCCGGAGCCGTCGGCCTGCCGATCGGCTCGGTGCTGCCGGCGACGTTCCTGGTGCAGGCTCTGGCCGCCTGCGTGTTCGGGCGGTTCGAGCGCTTCACCACCATCGGCGCGGCGGCGATCGGTCTCGGCATCGTCGACCAGTCGATGACGTTCCAGAGCTGGGCCCGGCCGGCGTACAACGACGCGGTCCTCTTCGTCATCGTGCTGGCCGGCCTGCTGCTGGTGCGCCGGCCCCGGGCCAGCCGGGTCGACAGCGACGCCTCGTCGACCTGGGAGGCCACCCGCGAGATCCGCCCGGTGCCGCGGGAGATGCGCTCGCTGCCCGAGGTCCGGTGGGGCCGGGCGCTGCTGTGGGCGGCCGTGGCCGTGTTCGTGCTGACGCTGCCGATGTGGCTGTCGACCAGCCGGATCAACCTGGCCACGATCATCGTCATCTTCGGCATCGTGGCGGCGTCGCTGGTGGTGCTCACCGGCTGGGGCGGCCAGGTGAGCCTGGGCCAGATGGCGTTCGTCGGGCTCGGCGCAGGTGTCGGGGGCGCGCTCACCGAGCTGCGCGAGTGGGACATGGCGCTCGCCATGGTGGTCGCGGGCGCGGTCGGCGCGCTGGCGGCCGTGATCGTGGGCTACCCGGCCCTGCGACGGCGGGGGCTCACGCTGGCGGTGAGCACGCTCGCCTTCGGCCTGTTCGTCTCGTCGTACCTGCTGAACCGGACCGTGTACCCCATCAACTTCCTCGGCTTCGAGATCCCCGAGTGGCTGCCGAGCCGCCGCTTCGACCGGGGCACCATGCTCGGCATCGACGCCTCCAGCGAGACGGCGATGTTCTACATCGCGCTCGCGGTGCTGGGGCTGTCCCTGCTCATGGTCATCGGGTGGCGCCGCAGCCGCACCGGCCGGGTGCTGATCGCCATCCGGGAGAACGAGAAGGCCGCGCTGGCCTACGGCGTCAACGTGACCCGCACCAGCCTGGCCGCGTTCGCCTTCTCCGGGTTCCTCGCCGCCAGCGCCGGCGTCCTCTACGTCCAGCACGCCAACGGCCTGAGCGCCGACCCTTACCTCCCGCAGCGGAGCCTCGAGCTGTTCACGATGGTGGTCATCGGCGGCCTCGGCTCGCTACCGGGCGCCATCCTCGGCGCGGTCTACGTGCAGGGCGTCGACTTCTTCCTGCCGGCCGAATGGCAGTTCCTGGCCACCGGCGCCGGCCTGCTGTTCGTGCTGCTGCTGATGCCGAGCGGCTTCGGCGGCGTCATGGCCGACGTGCGCGACGGCGCGCTGCGGCGCATCGCGCGGCGCCGAGGCCTGGTGGTGCCGAGCCTGCTGGCCGACGTGCGCGTCGAGGAGTCGGCCGAGGCCCCGCCGGAGGAGGACGTGCTGGCCGCGGCGGCCGAGCTGGCCGAGGAGGCCCAGGAGGAGGTCCTGCTGGCCGCGGCGGGCAAGCTGGCCGAGGAGGCCGAGGCCGCGGGCGGCAACGGGCCCCCACGCGCACCCGTGGACGGCAACGGAGCCGACGGCGACGCGGTGGAGGCCCGGCGATGACCACCGACGGCATCCGTCCCACCGACGCCACCGAGCCCGCGGGCATCTCCGGCAACGGCGGCCGCTCCGGCAACGGCGCCGAGCCTGCCGGCGACGGCACCGAGAACCTCAGCCGGTTCCAACGGTGGAAGCTGGCGACCGGCGGCGGCCTGTCGCTGTTCCCGCTCGCCGTGCTGTTCGGGCTCAATGCCGCGGACGAGCTCGACCGCAACGCGTTCGGCGTGCTCCTGCCCGAGATCCGCGACAGCTTCGGCCTCGACACCAGCGGCATCCTCACTGTCGTCTCCCTGTCGCTCGTCGCCGCGCTGCTCATCGCCCTGCCCATCGGCTTCTGGTCCGACCGCTGGCGGCGGCTGCCGATCGCGTTGACCGGCGCGGTCGGCTGGGCGTTCTTCTCGGTGATGACCGGCCTGGCCCCCACGCTCGTGTGGCTGGGCATCTCCCGCGCCGGAGCCGGCCTCGGACGGGCCGTCAACGAACCGGTCCACAACTCGCTGCTGGCCGACTACTACGACATCCCGGTGCGGCCCCGGATCTACGGCGTCCACCGCTACGCCAACGCCCTCGGCCAGTTCCTCGGCCCGCTGACGGGCGGCATCATGGCCTACTACTGGGGGTGGCGGTCGCCGTTCCTCGTCTTCGGCTTCGTCACGATGATCTTCGTGATCATGGGCCTCAAGCTGCGGGAGCCGCTGCGGGGCTACTGG
>DASRJN010000588.1:0-5052 GCA_035649455.1 Acidimicrobiales bacterium | reverse complement strand
CGACGGCGACCTGCCGGTCAACCCCCACGGCGGCCAGCTGTCCGAGGGCCGCACCCACGGGTTCGGGTTCCTCTACGAAGCCATGGCCCAGCTGCGCCACGCGGCCGGTGAGCGCCAGGTCCCCGACGCGGCCACCGCCGTCGTCACCACCGGCGGAGGCACCCCGTCCGGCGTGCTGCTGTTGCGCCGCGACCCGCCCTAGCCCCGCGTCGGCTACAACTCCAGGGAGATGCGAAGCGCACGGGTGGGGGCCCTGCTGGGCGCGGTCGCGCTGCTGGCCACCGGCTGCGCGCAGGAGGACGACGCTCACCACCTGCTCCCCCTGGACGCCGCCGGATCGCCGGCCGAGGCGGCCGACGAGGCCCTGGCCGCGTCGACCCTGCTCACGGTGGACGACTTTCCCTCCGGCTGGCGCACCCAGCCCGTGCCGCCGGATGCCGGCGAGCTCGATCCGGCAGCCGGAGCGCAGCTCGCCCGTTGCCTCGGCACCGACAGCGAGACGGTGGACACCGACTTCCCCCACGCCTCCACGCCGACGTTCGTGTCGCCGGCCGGGGATGCGGTGACGGTGCGGGTGACCCTGGCCCCGGACGACGGCTGGCCCCGCGCCGCGGTGCAGCACCTGCGCCAAACAGAGGCACCGGGCTGCTACGCCCAGCTGATGGAGGACGCGATCCGGTCGTCCCAGCCCGTCGAGGACGCTCCGGCCGACGTCGAGTACGGGACGCCGACCGCCGTGGTCATCCCCTACGCCGACTTCGGCGACACCACGGTCGCGCTGCGGACCTCCCTCCCGGTCTCGGCCGGCGGCGAGCACATCAACGTCTACGTCGACTCGGTGGTCGTGCGGGTCGACCGGGCCCTGGTGAGCTTCAGCTTCAACACCCAGATCCGCCCGTACGACCGCGACGAGTCCGAGCGCGTCGTGCAGAAGCAGGTCGAGCGGGTCAGCGACGCCCTCGCCGGATAGATGAGATCCAGGCCGCCGAGCCGTCATCCCGGGCAGCCGCGGTAACGAATAGCCGGTACAGAGCTTGTAGGGAACGAGATCGGAAAGGGGGCGCTGCCATGAGCACCCACATCTTCGGATTGACCGTGACGGCGCTCACCGACGCCTCGCTCGCGGCCCGCACGGTCGACCATGCCGTCACCATCGTGGACGAGGCGACGCACATGATCGTGGTGGTCGATCCCCGGGGTCGGGTGCGGATCCGCCCCGACGAGCGCTACCGCGCCGCCTGACAGCTGCCCGCCCGCGTGCTTGCCTAGGGGGTCATGAACGCCACCGGGCCACGCAGCCTGTGGGGCTGGGGCCTGGCGGCCGACGAGCCCAGCGACGAGCAGCGACGGCGCCTGGCCGATTCGCTGGCCCGGCGCTACGGCGTCGAGCCCCGGGTGGAGCGGCCGGTGCCCATCGAGGACGTGGCCCTGCGCCCCGCGCGCCTGTCCGTACCGGGCGCACTGGCGGCGGTGTGCACCACCGACCCCGCCGAGCGCGCCCGCCACACCTACGGGATGGGGTACACGGACCGGCTTCGGGCCTTCCGCGGGCTGTTCGACGCTCCGCCCGATGCGGTCGCCTACCCGACCGGCGATCGTGACCTGGAGGCGGTGCTCGACTGGTGCGCCGACGCCGGCCACGTCGTCGTCCCGTTCGGGGGCGGCTCGTCGGTGGTCGGGGGCGTGAACCCGCCGGCGTCGGCCGGCAGCGTGGTCACGATCGACCTCACGGCCATGGACCGGGTGCTGGAGATCGACGAGGTGTCGCGGGCCGCCCGCATCCAGGGGGGCGCGCTGGGGCCGGCCGTCGAGGACCAGCTGCGCCCGCACGGCCTGACCCTGCGCCACTTCCCCCAGTCCTTCGAGTGGTCCACGGTCGGCGGCTGGATCGCGACGCGGTCGGGCGGCCATTACGCCACCAACCACACCCACATCGACGACTTCGTCGAGTCGGTGCGGATGCTCACGCCGTCGGGCTGGTGGGAGTCGCGCCGCCTCCCCGGCAGCGGAGCCGGCCCCAGCCCCGATCGGCTGGTCCTCGGCAGCGAGGGCATCCTCGGCATCGTCACCGAGGCGTGGCTGCGGGTGCAGCACCGCCCGGTGTTCCGCGCCAGTGCCGGCATCCGGTTCCCGTCGTGGGAGGCCGGCTGGCAGGCCGTCCGGGCCATCGTCCAGGCCAAGCTGTGGCCCGCCAACCTCCGCATCCTCGACCCGGCCGAGGCCGCTCGGGGCGCCGACCTCGACGGCTCGACCGCGCTGGTGATCGTGGGGTTCGAGTCGGCCGAGGTCCCGCAGCGCGCCAACATCGATGCCGCGGTCGGCCTCGCCCGGGACCACGGCGGCCAGGTCGGCGACGACGAGATCAAGGTGACCGACGCGGGCGGCCCGACGGGACGAGCCGGTGCGGTCGGCGCGTGGCGGGACAGCTTCGTCGGCTTCGACATCAACGGGCTCACCGGCCTGGGCCTGATCGCCGACACGTTCGAGACCGCGGTCACCTGGGATCGCTGGCCCGACTTCGACGCCCACGTCCGCGCCGCGGTCGGCCAGGCGCTCGAGGACGTCTGCGGCGTGGGCCTGCTCACCTGCCGCTTCACCCACGTCTATCCCGACGGCCCCGCGCCCTACTACACGTTCGCGGGTATGGGCACGCAGGGCAGCGAGGAGCAGCAATGGGCCGAGCTCAAGGCCGCCGCGTCCGAAGCGGTGCTCGCCGCGGGCGGCACCGTCACCCACCACCACGCGGTGGGCCGCGTGCACCGCCCCACCTACGACCGCCAGCGCCCCGACCTGTTCGCCACCGCCCTCCGCGCCGCCAAGCACGCGCTGGACCCCCAGGGCCTCCTCAACCCCGGCGTCCTCCTCGACTGAGCAGTCAGTCTCCCGCGTCGGAGCCCGTGGTGGCGGCCAGGAGGGCACGGGCGCGGCGGCCGAGGTCGCCGAGGTCGACCCGGCCAGCATCGACCGCGGCTACCAGGCGCTCGGCCAGGTCGAGGGCGTCGTCCACGATGGGCGCCTGGGTGGCGGCGTCCTGGCCCATGTCGTGCAGGATCGTGCGCTCGGTGCGGGACGCCACGATCGGGTCCGGGATCCCCTCGACCCACACCCGGGTCCGCCGCCCGCCGCCCCGCTCGTCCCCGCGCAGCGGCTCCAGCGCGTAGATCCTGTCGGCTCGTGCGAACTTGCCGAAGCCCAGGAACACCATGCGGGGCTCACCCGGCATGGGACGATTATCGCCGCTGGGCCTGCTCCAGCACGGCCATGGCCGCGTTGTGGCCCCCGATGCCGCTGACGCCCCCGCCCCGCCGGGCACCGGCGCCGCACACCAACAGGTTGGCGACGTCGGTCTCCACCCCCCACGCGCCCGGGCGATCATCGCCGTCTGCGGCCCACGGCCAGCTGAGGTCGGCGTGGAAGATGTGCCCGCCCGGCAGGCCCAGGCTCGCCTCCAGCTCGGGCGGGCTGACGCCCTCGATGCAGGGCCGTCCGTCCGCGTCCCGGGCGAGGCAGTCCTCGATCGGCTCGGCCAGATAGGCGTCGAGCCCGGCCAGGTGCCGCCGCACGGCCTCGTCGCGGCAGGCGCCGTCGCCGTCGTCCGCGAACAGCCGGGCCGGCTCGTGCAGGCCGAACAGCGTGAGCGTGTGCACGCCGCGGGCCGCCAGGTCGGGAGCCAGGATCGACGGGTCGGTCAGGGTGTGGCAGTACACCTCGCCGGGCACCGGATCCGGGAGCGTGCCCGCGGCCGCGGTGGCGTAGGCGGCCTCCAGCCCCTCGTAGCCCTCGTCGATGTGGAACGTGCCGGCGAAGGCGACCGCGGGATCGTGCCCGCTCCGGAGCCGGGGCAGCCGGTCGAGCACCATGTTGATCTTGACCTGTGCTCCCTCGGGGCCGGGGGCGCCGGCCCTATGGCCTCGCAGCCGGTCGAGCACCGAGGGTGCCACCCCGGACAGCACGTACGCCGCGGCCACGGTCCGCTCGCGGTCCCCCTGGCGGTAGGTGACCTCGCCGTCCCCGCCGTCGGCCGCCACGCCCGTCACCTCGGCCCCGGTGACCAGCTCGGCCCCGGCCGCCCGAGCGGCCCGCTCCAGCGCCGCGGTCACGGCGCCCATGCCGCCCTCCGGCACCCGCCACTCGCCCGTGCCGTTGCCGACCACGTGGTACAGGAAGCAGCGGTTCTGGAGCAGGTCGGGTTGGTGCGCGGTGGCGAACGTGCCGATCAGCGCGTCGGTGAGCACCACGCCCCGCACGGTGTCGTCCCGGAACGTGGCCTCGATGGTCTCACCCAGCGGGCGGGCCACGAACCGGTCCCACAGGTCGCCACCCATCCGCCGGCGGGCCTCGGCCGCGCTGGGGAGCCGGTCGAGCAGAGTGGGCGCCACCGCCCGGGCCATCCGCTCGGCGTCCTCGTAGAAGCCCTGCCAGGCGGCGTACTCCTCGTCGGACCCGGTCAGCTCCCGGAACGACGCCGCGGTGGCCGGCCCCGGGGAGCGCTCGACCAGAAAGCCCAGGTCACGGCCGTCGCGGCGCACGGGCGTGAAGGAAGCCACCGCCCGAGACCTCAACCTCAAGTCGAGGTCGAGGTCGGCCACGATGCGGTCGGGCAGCAGGCTGACCAGGTACGAGTAACGGGACAGCCGGGCATCCACGCCCGGGAACACCCGCCCGCTCACCGCCGCCCCGCCCACGTGGCCCGCCCGCTCCAGCACGCACACCGAGAGCCCCGCCCGCCCCAGGTAGGCGGCCGCCACGAGCGCGTTGTGGCCCCCGCCCACCACGACCACGTCGTACCGGCCGCTCACGGCGCCTCCGCCCGCAGGACGTAAGCGGCCGAGATGCCGTCCTCGGAGTGCTCGGCCCGCTCGATCGTGAACCCGCAGCGCCGGATCAGGGGCTCCAGCAGCCAGGTGAAGGTGGACTGCTCGTCCCGCACGTGCTCCTCCAGCTCGGCCCGGGTCCAGTCGCCTTCGACCTGCGCCTCCGCGCTCCCGGTCGCACACCAGGCCTCGATCCGGTCCACGGCCTCGGCCGGCTCGAAGTCGTACACGACGTCGA
>DASRJN010000587.1:0-6152 GCA_035649455.1 Acidimicrobiales bacterium | reverse complement strand
GTCGCACCTGCACGTGCACGTCCTGCCCCGCTGGAACGCCGACTCCAACTTCATGACCGCGGTGGCCGAGGTCCGGGTGCTGCCCGAGGCCCTGGGGGAGACCTGGCGCAAGCTCCGTGACGCTTGGCCCTGATCAGGCCCGCCTGGCTACCGTCGCGGACGCCATGCCGGAGGACCCCACCCCCGAACACCCGCGCGACAGCACGCGGGATGACGACGTCGTAGACGAGCTCCCCGAGGACCTGAACGCCGCCGGGTATGTCGGCCCGTACCTTTTCCCCAACAACAACCGGCGCCGTGTCCCCGGTTACCTGTACCTGGGCCTGGCCGCGCTGTGCGTGGCGGTGTGGGCGGTGGTGGACGACTCGCCGTACGTCAACGGCGGCCTGTTGCTGGCCGCAGCCTTGCTGGCCGTCATCGGGGCCTACCAGCTGCTGTCCGGCTGGAACCTGGACATCGACGAGCAGGACGCCCTGGTCGCCGCCACCCGCGCCGTCGGCTTCCCGGTCGGGCACGCCTCGGCCCAGATGGGCTGGCGGGGCCTCCGCAGCCGCCCCACCTGGCGCATCCTGCTGTACTCGGCCGAGAACCCCCCGGCCCGCCGCGGCCTGGTCCTGGTGGACGGCGTGGACGGTCAGATCGTGGAGCAGTTCGTCGAGGACAACCCCGAGGACTGGTCCGACCTCGAGGATTCCTAGGGCCGCTCGACGATGTCCCGGGCTGCCGCCAGGTCCGCATGGCGGACCATGATCCGCATGCGCGACCGTGTGTTGGTGACCACGTCGAAGGACTCGATGCCGGTCGCGTCGATGCCTTCGGACTCGAGGCGGGACAGCAGCAGGGGGCCCTGGACCAGCGGCACGTCGGCCGCCTCGACCAAGGCGTCGGGATCGGGGTCGACCGGCGACCCGGCGTGCAGGAAGCGGAGGATCCGCTCGCGGAGGCCCATGGCCACCAGTCTGGCGCTCGCATTGGGCCTTTCGGTCGCAGCCTGCGGTGGAGGCGGTGGCGACCGGTCCGAGACCCGGCAGCCGAAGGGGGAGCAGGCGGCCGAGCGCACCCCCGAGACCACCGCGGCGCCGGCCACCACGGTCCCGCCGCCGACCACGACGGCACCGGTGGATCCGGCCACGCTGCGCCCGCCCGCGCCGGTGGCGGATCTGGCGGCGCTGGCCGAGCGCATCGGGCAGGCCGAGGCCACGCTGCGGAACCCGGCGGCCGGGCCCAACGACGTCGCCACCGCGGCGCTCGCGCAGCAGGCGGCCTACCGGCAGCTGGGGGACCATCCCGAGTGGGACGAGGCCGTGCTGGCGGCCCTGCCGCCGGAGCTGCACGCCGCGGTGCAGAGCCATGCCGCGGCCCGGCGGGAGTTCCGGGCCCTCGCCCGCGGGCCGTCCGCCACCATGCCGGCCTGGCGCATCGTTCCGCCCGCGCCTGCCGACCAGCTGATGGGGTGGTACCACGAGGCCGAGGCCGGCTTCGGCGTGCCCTGGCAGGTGCTGGCGGCCGTGAACCTGGTGGAGACCGGCCTGGGCCGGATCCGGGGCACGTCGACCGCCGGGGCGCAGGGGCCGATGCAGTTCATGCCCGCCACCTGGGCGGCCTACGGCGAGGGCGACATCAACGACCCTCGCCAGGCGATCCTCGCCGCGGCCCGCTACCTGCAGGCCAACGGCGCCCCCGGCGACATGGCCGGAGCGCTGTGGCACTACAACCACAGTGACCACTACGTGCGAGGCGTCCAGCTCTACGCCGACCTCATCGCCGAGCACCCGGGAGGCTTCGCCGGGTTCTACGGCTGGGGGGTCTGGTACTGGACCACCCAGGGCGACCTCTACCTGCCGATCGGCTACGAGGCCACCGAGTCGATCCCGGTCGATCAGTACATCGCAACGGCCCCCCGGTGAGGTAGCCGGGGGGCCGTCGGCGGTGGCGGGATCAGGGGCGGCGCAGGTCCAGCTCGGCGACGTGCCCGCCGGTGACGTGCACGACCGCCACCGGGATGCCTCCGTCGTCGAGAACCTGGTAGCTGCCGTGGCTCACCTCGGGGAACACCGCGGTGAACACCATCTCCTCGCCGAGATCCCGGAGGTGGACTCCGGTGTGGAAGTGGTCGGCCGGGCGACCTTCGGGGCAGGCCTCCAGCTCGCCCGAGGGGGTGTCCTCGGGGAGGTAGACGACGAGCGCCCCGACGTCCTCGCCGATGTCGAGGACGGGGTGTGCGCCCGGGGCATGAGCCCCGGACGCACCCACGGCCTGCGGAGCCAGCCGCACCGGGCTCACGCGGCGGGCACGTCGTAGCCGGAGTACGGCGTGCCGATGTAGGGGAACTGGTCGAGGAACTGGCGCACCGGCGGGAACGTGCCGTCCTCGATCACGTTGGCGGCCCCGTCCGGTGTGAAGGTGGGGTCGACCAGCGGGATGGTGATGCCGGCGACCGCCCGCAGCTCGATGGTGACCACGTCGTCGGTCAGCTTGCGACCGTTGGGGTAGCCCGTCGCGTCGCCCCCGACCAGGCCCAGCCGGTTGGGGTTGGGGTTGGGCGGGATGGCGACGTTGAGCCGCAGCATGTCGGCCTTGGTGGGACCGGTGAAGTTCTGGAAGCCGGCGATCCCGACCTCCTTGGGGATGCCGGTCAGCAGGATGGCGTTCAGGTCCTTCCGGTCCTGGGTGTAGGCCTTCAGGTTGGGGAAGGTGTTCCTCGGATACAGCACCGGCAGCAGCTTGGCCAGCTCGGGCTGGTTCACGTACTGCTCGAAGTCCGCGTCCTGGGCCGGGGTCTTGGAGTTCCACTCGTTCTTGCGGGCGAGCGGGACGATGACCTCGTTGAACAGCGGGTTGCCCAGGCGGGACACCTGGCGCCAGTCGCCGGAGCTGTGGCGCCGGCCCTGGGCCCGGTACAGGCCGGTCTGGCGGGACGCCGAGCCCCACACGCCGATCACCGACTTGGGCGACAGCGGGTCCCGCGGGGTCGAGCCGTCGGCGGTCAGGTCCTTGATCGGCACCTGGAGGACGATGGAGTGCACGTTGACCTTCTCGATGGCGTCCACACCCGTCCCCTTGGGGGTCGAGATGAGGTGCAGGTCCTGGAAGGGACGCAGGGTGCCGAGGTCGAACACCGAGCCGAGGTCCACGAAGAAGCTCTCGGCCCGCTGGCCGGCGAACACCTTGTTGCCGTTGCCCAGGTCCTTGACCGCCCTGGCGGCCAGGGCGGCGTAGTTCGGCGTCGAGCGAGGCCCGACGTTGCACGGCGGGCAGGGGATGCCGCTGACCTTGAACTCCTCGGAGTACCGCAGCTGGCCCCGGCGGCTGGAGCGCCGCTTCAGCTTGGTGACGGTGTAGAACTGGCGACGGTTCCACGTGTTGTCGTCGAGCCGCGTGATGGGGCCGGTGTTGTACAGGAACGTGTTCTGGTTGAAGTTCTTCGACTCGAACCGGAACTGGTACTTGACCTCGGCGATGCCGTCGCCGTTGTTGTCGATGTGCATCTCGTAGAGCACGTCGCTGCCGAACTCGTAGAAGTTCGGGCCGCCGGCGGGAGCCTCGACCGGCACGTAGCTGGTGATGATGGTGACGGTGTCGTTCTCGGTGACCCAGGCGTAGACGTCGGTGTTGTCCGCGACCGGGTCCTTGAGGATGCCGGGTGCTTCGCGATGTGAGGACATGTCGGTCGGCCCTTACCGGGAGGCTCGCAGCACGCGGGCCACGAGGGTCTTATCGGTGACAGCGATGGTCCGCTCGCCGTGCAGGATCTCGACCTTGCCGGCCGCGGCGTCGACGATGTGGACCATGGTGGGGCCGCGGTGGGCGGCCGCCTCGGACGGCGAGAGCTCGTCCGTCGTGGCGGCGGCAGCGGCCGACGCGAACGGAGCGCCGATGGTGGCGGCGCCCGCCACCCCGATTGCTCCCGCCGTGCCCGTTGCGAGGAACGAGCGGCGCGTGACGGGTTGCATGGGATCTCCTTCTGTAGCCAAGGGCCTCTGGGGGCTTACAGACGGAGATTCGGAGAGGCGGCGCTCCCGGATGAGGGAACGCTCAGCGAAGCTGCCTCAGCTGGGGTCGATGGGGCGCCGGCGCACGGCGTTGAGCACGGTCTCCGCGGCCCGGAGGTGGCTGACGCCCGAGTCCACTGCGCTGCGCGTGATGTCCAGGGCGGTGACCGTGCGCCCGGTGCCCTGCACCGTCGCCTTGCGGTCCCAGTCCTCGGCCGGCACCGACTCCACGCGGCCGGCCAGCGACTGCGCCTCCAGCCCCAGCTCGGACAGGCGCTCGTGCACCGTGCCGGTGGGTGCTCCCGGCTTGGGCCGGGCGTCGGGCTCGACGTCGGCCGCGGCCAGGCTGGGCGTGTCCCGGGTGAGCACCGCGGCCAGCGCCCTGTCGGCGGCGGCGATGGCCCAGGCCGCGGCGACGATGTGCTCGATGGCCGACCAGCCCTGCACCTGGCGGTGCGCCACATCGTCGGGGGCCTCGTCGTCGCCCAGGCCCGAGAACAGGCCGCGGTAGCGGCGTTCCAGGCTCCGCAGAGCGACCGCGGCGTCGGACGGCGAGAGCTGGGAGAGGTCCATCCCGCTGGTCTAGCGCAGCCGGGTGGCCGGCGCAGCGAGGCACCCGCCGCGCCGGTAGTTTGCCGGCATGTCCATCTACGACGTGCCGATCAACACCCTCGACGGCAGCCCGGCGGACCTCCACGACTACGACGGCAAGGCCGTCCTGGTCGTGAACGTGGCATCCCGCTGCGGCCTCACGCCGCAGTACACGGGGCTGGAGCAGATCCACGAGCAGTACGCCGCTCGCGGCTTCACTGTGCTGGGCGTGCCCTGCAATCAGTTCGGCGGCCAGGAGTCGGGCACGGCGGAGGAGATCGCCACGTTCTGCTCGACCAGCTACGGGGTGACCTTCCCCATGACCGAGAAGGTCGAGGTCAACGGCGAGGCCCGCCACCCGCTCTACCGGCAGCTGGTGGAGGTGCCGGACTCGGACGACGGCCACACCGGCGACATCCGGTGGAACTTCGAGAAGTTCCTGGTCGCGCCGGGGGGCGAGGTCGTGGCCCGCTTCAACCCCATGGTGGACCCCACCTCCAGCGAGATCTCCGACGCGCTGGAGAAGGTCCTACCCGGCTAGGCCCTAGCCCCGACCGCGGGCGGAGCGCAGCACCCGCCCGATGTCGAGCAGGTGGTGGCTGCCCTCGTGCACCGCGATGGTGGCCAGCTCGACCACCTTGACCTCGCGGCCGCGGCCGGTGACGGCCGGGAACGCCCACTCGTGGCCGTTCAGCTCGGAGAGCGTGGTGGCCAGGCTGCCGGCCGCGTCGGCGAGGTCGTCGGGCACCTGCTCGCGCTCGAGCCCGGGCGAGGCCGCAGCCACCAGGGCCTCCCAGTCGACCACCGGGTCGTCCGGCGCCTCGCCGGCGAGCGCGAACCGCACCCGGTCGTCGAAGGTGCGGAAGACGTCGGTCACGTGGGCGGCGTACTCCAGCGCGGACCACACTCCCGGGCCGGGTGAGGCCTGCACGATGGCGTCGAGGTCCTCACCGGCGAGGCCCCGCGTGAGCGGAGCCCGGTAGCGGCGCCCGAACGAGCGGATGGCGACGACCATGTCCGCTGGGCGCAGCTCCGCGGGATCGAACCCGCACTCCTCGCACCGCTCCATCGCCCGCCCAGCGTACTCAGGCCTCTTCGCCCACTTCTCGCTTGATCGAGGCGACCAGGTTCGCGGGCAGCACGTCGTAGTGGTCGTGGGTGGCGCGGAAGCGGCCCCGGCCTCCGGTGAGCGAGCGCAGCTCGATGGCGTAGCGCTGGATCTCCGAGGTGGGCACGAGGGCGATGACGGTCTGGCGGCCGTCTTCGGCGGTGTCGGTGCCCTGCACCCGGCCGCGGCGGGAGTTGAGGTCGCCCATCACGTCGCCCTGCAGGTCGACCGGAACCGTCACCTCCAGGCGGCTGATCGGCTCCAGCACGACCGGGTTGGCCTGGGCCATCGCGGCCCGGAAGGCGAGCCGGCCCGCCACTTTGAACGCCATCTCCGAGCTGTCGACCGAGTGCTCCTTGCCGTCGATCAGCGTGACCTTGAGGTCGACCACCGGGTAGCCGTTGACGCCGCCCGCCGCCATGGCCTCCTCGATGCCCTTCTGCACCGCGGGGATGTAGCCC
>DASRJN010000586.1:0-12369 GCA_035649455.1 Acidimicrobiales bacterium | reverse complement strand
CAGCCCGAGCACGTCCCGGGCCTGGGCGTTGATGGGCCCGACGCTCACGGTGTCGAGCAGGCTGCGGGCCGACTGCAGGAAGCTGATGGCGTGCCCCGCGGCCGGGGCGTCCAGCACGATGAGGTCGGCGACCCCCGCGCGCTCGAGCTGCTTGACCTTGCCCAGCAGCAGGATGTCCTTGATCCCCGGGGCGGCGGTGGCCACCACGTCGAGCGCCCCCGACGACACCAGCCGCCGCGAGATGCGGGACAAACCGTGGTCGCGCAGGTACTCGAGCAGCGCGGCATCGGCGGTGAGAGTGCGGGCCCGCACATCGGCCGCGCCGTCCGGGCCGCCGCCCGGGGACAGCACCACCTCGTCGTAGCCCAGCTCGCCCTGGCCGTACATCGCGGGCAGCCCGGAACGCCCCTCCACCTCGACGATGAGGGTCGACAAACCGGCGAGGGCGGCCGCCCGAGCCAGCGTGGCGCTGACCGTCGTTTTGCCGACCCCGCCCTTCCCGGCCACGATGACCAGCCGAGATGCAGCGAAGAACTGTTCAGGATCCACAGCGCGCGTCGTCCGCCAGGAACCGTCCGGCGGTGCGCGGGACTGTAGCGAAGGTCGGCGCGATGCTGGCTACGGGCCTCGCCGTCGTCACCTTGATCACGACGAGCCCCACGCCGGCGGGCGCCCAGCCCAACTGCGACCGCGAGTCCGGGCCGGTGATGGTGGTCAAGGTCGAAGGCCTGATCGACCCGGTGCTGGCCGACCTGGTCGAGGACAAGGTGGCCGCGGCCGACCGCGACTGCGCCCTGGCCCTCGCCCTCCAGCTCGACAGCGGCGGCTCGGTCCTGCCCGAGGACCAGCTCGACGACCTGGTGAGAGCACTGGAGGACGCCGAGGTCCAGACCGGCGTGTGGATCGGGCCGTCGGGCAGCCGGGCGACCGACGAGGCCGTGCGCCTGGTGGCCGCCGTCGACCTCGTGGGCGTGGCCGGCCCCCGGTCGAGCGTCGAGATCAGCCGCGAGCTGCTGGCCGCCCGCGGCGTCGAGCCCGCCGACCTGGGCGGCGCCGAGGTGGGCGAACGGATCAGCGCCAAGCGGGCGGTCGACCTGGACCTGGCCGACACCGATGCCGCGACGGTCCTCGACTTCGTCGGCCAGTTCGACGGCTTCCAGGGCGAGGTGGTCGACGGCCAGCTCCGGCCCACCACGCAGGTCCAGTTCAGCAGCCTCAGCGTGCTCGGCCAGCTCATGCACACCGTGGCCAGCCCCAACGTCGCCTACGTGCTGTTCGTGCTCGGCCTCGCGTTGCTGCTGTTCGAGCTGTTCACCGCCGGCGTGGGCGTGGCCGGCCTGGTGGGCGCCGGCGCGCTGATCCTCGGCTGCTACGGCCTGGCGGTTCTGCCCACCCGACCACTGGGCGTGGTGCTACTGCTGTTCGCCATGTTCGGCTACGGCGTCGACGTCCAGACCGGCGTGCCCCGGGTGTGGACCGCCATCGCCACCGTCAGCTTTGCCCTCGGGTCGCTGTTCCTCTACGACGGTGTGTCGGCCAGCTGGATCACGATCCTGCTCACGCTGGTCGGGATGACGCTCGCCATGGTGGCGGGGATGCCGACGATGGTGCGCAGTCGCTTCTCCACCCCCACCATCGGTCGGGACTGGATGATCGGCGAGATGGGCACGGCGCGTACTGACATAGCGCCTGATGGCGTTGTTACGCTACGTGACGCACCGTGGCGTGCGCGCACCAACCGTGCCACTCCGATTCGCCAGCAGGAGCCCGTCCGGGTGGTCGCCATCGAGGGCCTGGTGCTGGAGGTCGAGCCCGAGGAAGGCGGCGCCCGGGACTATCGGGAGCGTGGTCCGTCCGGCGAGTGAGATTCTCGGCCGCAGGCGCTATTGACGGCGCCCGCATTTCCCCTACGTCGGGTGGGCGTCATACGCGAGCAGCCCGCCGCTTGCGGACATCGACAACCCCGCTGACCTGGTAAGCGGCCACCTCAGGCGTCGCACGCCCCCTCCAAGTTTTCCTTGTTTCGGGGATAGGACCGGCTGTATGGTCCGGCTCGGAAGGGGGGTGTGTCTGTGAGCGCACAGCGTGTTGAGGAAGACTGGCAGGTTCGTGCTGCATGTCGTGGCCCACAATCCGTCGTCTTCTTCCCACCGTCGCACTTCGAGCGAAAGAGCGAGAAGCTCAAGCGGGAGGAGCAAGCGAAAGCCATATGCGCTACTTGCGCCGTGCGGGAACCGTGCCTCGGTTACGCACTACGCATCCGTGAGCCTCACGGCATCTGGGGAGGTCTGAGCGAGGCAGAGCGGAGAGTCTTGGTGGTGCAGCACACCTAGCTGCGCCCAGTCGGGCCAACCGCGACGCAGCGTCGTCCACGGGAGTGGAGGCGCTGCGTCCGTCGTTTTGGCTGCAGCTCCACGCGCCCGGCGTGGTCGGCGTGACTGGAGCGACTCGACGAGCAACCCCCCGGTGACGCCCTGGGCCCGCAGACGAACCCGAGCAGCCCCGTTGCTCCCCCCTTGGAGTCGCGTCGCTCCAGCCACGCTGTACGAGGACCCCCCGGCCCCGTACTGCCCTCCATGTTACCTGACGGTAGGGCAAATGTGAAGGGGGTCACACTGGGCCGCGCCGCGGGCTGCGGCCACGCGGCGTGGCGGCGGTCTCGGCCCGCCCGGAGCGGCGGTAGGCTGGGCGGACATCCGGCCGCACCCAAACGCCCCGTTTCCGCCGGCGGCCGGCGAGTCTCCCCATGCTTTTCCTGATCCTTCTCTTCGTCGTCGCCCCCCTCGTGGAGCTGGCCGTCATCGTCCAGGTGGCGTCCGGCATCGGCGTCCTCAACACGATCGGCCTGCTCGTGGCGGTCTCGATCCTGGGCGCCTGGCTGGCCAAGCGCGAAGGCGGCGCCGTCCTGCGCCGCATCCAGCTCAGCCTCGACCGGGGCGAGCTGCCCAACAAGGAGGTGGCCGACGGCGGCCTCATCCTGCTGGCCGGCGCGCTCATGATCGCCCCCGGGTTCATCAGCGACTGCCTGGCTCTCTTGCTGCTGTTCCCGCCCACCCGGGCCCTCGTGCGCGGCCCGGTGATGCGGGCCTTCATGCGCCGCGGCCGGGTGATCGCCGGCTCGACCTGGTCCAGCCGCGGGCCGGGCCGCACGACCAGCACGGTGTGGGACGTCGACAGCTGGGAGGACCCGCCGCCGGCCCCCGCGAGCGGCGAGCTCGGGGGTGGTCAGTGACCGCCGACGAGACCACCGTCAGCGTTCCCAAGCCCATCGTCTACGGCGTCGCCAGCGCCCTGTCCCCCATGGTCCGCCGCATCGTGGCCGAGAACCCGGGGATGATGACCGGCCCCGGTACCAACACCTACCTGGTCGGGATCGACGAGATCGCGGTGATCGACCCCGGTCCCGGCGAAGCGTCCCACCTCGACGCCATCGCCGGCTGCGGCGGCGACCGCATCCGCTGGATCCTGCTCACCCACACCCACGAGGACCACTCCCCCGGCGCCGTCGGCCTCAAGAAGCTCACCGGGGCCGAGATCCTGGCCTTCGGGCCGGGCGACGGGAAGGGCAAGGTCCGCCTCGACGGCACGCTGGGCGACGGTGCGGTCATCGAGGCCACGGAGTTTCACCTCACCGCCCTGCACACCCCGGGCCACGCCTCGAACCACCTGTGCTACCTGCTCAACGAGGAGCGCACGCTGTTCACCGGCGACCACATCATGCAGGGCTCGACGGTGGTCATCGGCCCGCCCGACGGCGACATGGCGGCCTACTTCGCCTCGCTGGAGAAGCTGAAGACGATCCGGCCCCGGCTGAGGGCCATCGCCCCGGGCCACGGCCACCTCATCGAGGACCCGATGGCCACCATCGACGAGTACATCGAGCACCGCCGCGCCCGCGAGAAGCAGGTCCTCGACGCGCTGCGCAGCCGGGGCACGGCCACCATCGCCGAGATCGTCGAGGACATCTACACCGACGTGGCCCCCGAGCTGCACCCGGTCGCCCGCCGCTCGGTGTGGGCGCACCTGAGGAAGTTGGCCGACGACGGCGAGGCCAAGGGCGACAGGTTCGACGGCGAGTGGTCGGCGACCTGAACGGCGGCTACACCGTCGAGGAGGTCGCCGAACGGACCGGTACGACCATCCGCACGGTCCGCTGGTACCAGTCCGAGGGCCTGCTGCCTTCGCCGCGCCGAGCGGGGCGTGTCGCCCTGTACACCGACGAGCACGTGGCGCGGCTCGACGCCATCCGTGACCTGCAGGCCCACGGCCTCACCCTGACGGCCATCCGCCGGCTGCTCGACCGGGCCCCCGGCCATGCCGCCACCACCGCACTGGCCTTCGCCAAGGCCGCCGTGGCCCGCACCGGCGAGAGCGACGCCGAGATCGTCACCGCGGCGGAAGGCACGGCGCGCCTGCACGTGGACCCGGCCGAGACCCCGGACGGTGTCGACGAGGCCCTGCTCGAGGAGCTGGGGATGGTCCGGGTGCTGCCCGACGGCCGCTGGCAGATCCTGGCCCCCGCCGTCTTCCAGGCCGCGGCCGAGCTGGCGGCGGCAGGCGTCCCGCTCGCCCGGCGGATCGAGGTCACCCGCCAGCTGCGCGAGCACACCCAGGTCATGGCGCACGCGGTGGTCGAGATGTTCGTCGAGGACCTGTGGCGGCGCTCGGTCTCCCCCGCCAACGCGAACCCCGAGGCGTGGGCCGGGCTCACCACGCTGCTGGCCCGGTTGCGGCCGCTGGCCACCGCGTCGGTCGCCGGGTTCTTCGACGCCGCCCTCAGCGACGAGGCCGAGCGGGCGGCCGAGCGCGAGCTCCAGGCCGGCGCCGGCGATCTGACGGCGTCCTAGCGGCTCAACTCGTCCCGGCCGTCTCGGCGTCCGCGGCATCGGCCGCGTCGAGAGCGGCGACCGCGGCATCCAGCATGCGGGCACTGCAGCCGGCCATGGCCGCCAGCGGGACGGCCTCGTCCATGATGTGAGCCGCGATGGTCCGGAACGCCTCGGCGGCGGGGCCCTCGCCGGTCGCCACCGGGACACCGATGTCGCCCCCGGCGGACACCGAACTCTCCAGCGGGACCGCGCCCAGCAGCGGGACGCCGGCGTCGTGCGCCAGCTGCTCTCCCCCGCCCTCGCCGAACAGGGCGTACGTCCCGCCGTGCTCGCATTGGAACGCGCTCATGTTCTCGATGACGCCCGCCACCCGCAGGAAGCTCTTGCGGGCCATCCCGACCGCCCGCTCGGCCACCTTCTGGGCGGCCCGGGCCGGCGTGGTCACGACGATGACCTCGGCCCGCGGCAGCAGCTTGGCCACGCCCATCTGCACGTCGCCGGTGCCGGGCGGCATATCGATGAGCAGGTAGTCGAGGTCGTCGCCCCAGCGGACGTCCTGGAGGAAGTGCTGGACGCCGCGGTTGAGCATGAGCCCCCGCCACATGAGGGGGGTCTCCTCGCTGTCGACCAGGAAGCCCATCGACACGACCCGCACCACGCCGTCGCCGATGCGCCGCTCGATGGGCAGCATCTGGTTCTTGCCCTCGTGGGCCGCGCCCGACAAGCGGCCCTCGACACCCAGCATGCGGGGCACGGAGAAGCCCCAGATGTCGGCGTCGAGCACTCCCACGGTGAGGCCGCGAGCCGCCAGGGCCGCGGCCAGGTTCACGGTCACCGAGGACTTGCCGACGCCACCCTTGCCCGAGGCGATGAGGATCACCTTGGCGGCGAGCGGCACCGAAGTGTTCTCGGGCCGTTGCGTGATGTTCCAGCGGGCCTTGGCCATGGCGGAGGCGCGCTGCTCGGCCGTCATCTCGGTCCAGCGCAGCCGCACGTCGCTGACGCCGGGCAGGGACTCGACCCGGGCCACCACGTCGTGCTGGAGCTGGGCCCGGAGCGGACACCCAGCGGTGGTGAGGGCCACCGTGACCTCGACGGATCCGTCGTCGGCGACCTTGGCGCCCCGGGCCATGCCCAGGTCGACGATGTCGCTGCCCAGCTCCGGGTCGATGACGCCACGCAGCACGGACAGCACGTCCTCAGGGGTCGGAAGCTGCTGGGCCACCGGCGTATTCTACCGGTCGGCCCCGGTGAAAACCCGGAGGCAGCGGTACACTGCCGGTGTGACGGAGGCCGACAACCCCCGCCTCAGCGCACCTCGCCTGGCCGTGCTCAAGGCGCTGGGCGACAACACCCGCTACGCCATATACCTGGAGCTGGCGCGCTCACCTCGCGCACTGGCCACCGCCGAGATCGCGGAGACGCTCGACCTGCATCCCAACACCGTGCGGCCGCATCTGGAGCGCATGCGCGAGGTCGGGCTGCTCGACATCGAGACCGACGCCCGGGGCACGGTAGGCCGGCCCCAGCACCGCTACTCGCTAGCCGTCGAGGCCCCCTCCCTCGGCCTGGAGCCGGCGACCTTCCGGTTGCTGGCCCGCATGCTGCTGCGGGTGGCCGCCGCCGGCGGCATGGGCACCGACGAAGCCATCGACGCCGGCCGTGACCAGGGCCAAGCCGACGCCGAACTGGCCATCGCGGCCGGCGACGTCCCCTGCCTGGCGGGGCTGGTGGCCCGGCTCGACGAGCTGGGGTTCGACCCCGCCGTGGCCGTCGACGGCGAGTCCGGAGGGGGAACGGCCAAGGTGGCGTTCACCCACTGCCCGTTTCGCGAGCTGGCCGAGGCCAACCCGGAGATCGTGTGCGGCCTCCACCAGGGCCTGGTCGAGGGGTTCGTCGTCACCTTCGGGGGCGCGGAGGTGGACGGTTTCCACCCCCTCACCGACCGCACGCCGTGCCAGGTCGACCTGGCACTGTCACCGTCATGAGCTCTTGATCGATAACCTGTAGGGGTAGTGAACCCGAGGAGGCACCAGAGAAGTGATCGTCCTCACGGACACAGCAACCGAGAAGGTCCGCTTGTTGATGGAGCAAGAGGGCGTGGCCGACCTGGCGTTGCGCGTCGCCGTGCGTCCGGGCGGCTGTTCGGGCTTCAGTTACGAGATGTTCTTCGACACCGACGTGGCGGAAGACGACAACACGGTCGACTACTCGGGCGTGAAGGTCGTCGTCGACCCGTCCAGTGCCATGCTGCTCGAAGGCGCCACGCTCGACTACAAGGACGGGCTCCAGGGCGCAGGCTTCGCCATCGACAACCCCAACGCCCAGCGCACCTGCGGGTGCGGGCAGAGCTTCAGCTGAGGTAGGCCCGGTCCCAGCTGGGGGGCAGGGCAGGACTCGATGCCACAGCCGGGGGATCCATCAGACCAGGTCGCGCCGCGCCCCTACGGGCAGGACGAACGGTCGGATCCCTACGGCCCGGAGCGACGCAGCGACGGGCGCAACCGCGGCGAGGCCTACCACCAGGAGCCCTACGGCCAGGAGCCCCAGGGCGATCCGTGGAGCGATCCGTTCAGCCCCCAGGGCGCCCACCACGGCCGCGAGCCGGGGGGCGCGGCCCAGAGACGGCGCCAGTACGAGGAGGACCAGCGCGCTCACCGGCCCGCCCCTCCCGGGCCCCGCCTGGCCACGCCCATCGGCCAGCCACCCCGCCGCCAGCAGACCCGCCCCGCCCACCTGACCCCCCGGCACGACCGGCGCCGCCTCGGCGTGCTGGTCGTCCTGGCGCTGATCATCGGGGCTACGGCCTTCGGGGTCCAGCGCTTCGTGCTCGCCGACGACAGCAGCCCCGACGAGGACTCGGTCCTGCCGGCGCCCCTGTCGACCACCACCACGGCGACGCCCCAAACGGCGGCGCCCCCCGGTGGCGAGTCCGGCTTCGCCACCCCCGGCCTGCTCACCTTCCGGGGCAGCGCCAGCCGCAGCTACTACGGCGAAGGCCCGGTGCCCACCGACCCCGAAGTCCTGTGGAGCTACCCCGGAAGCTCGGGCGGCATGTGCTCCGAGTCCACCGTGGGCCAGGAGACCAAGGTGTGGTGCGGCAGCGGCTGGACCGGCCAGCCCTCGGTGTTCGAGCGCGACGGCCGCACGTGGGTGGTGTTCGGCGCCTATGACCGGGCGATCCACTTCGTGGACTACGACACCGGCGAGGACATCGTCCCGCCCTTCCCCACGGGCGACATCATCAAGGGGTCGGTCACCATCGACCCCGACGGGATGCCGCTCGTCTACTCGGGCAGCCGCGACAACAAGCTGCACGTCGTGGCCTTCGACCGGCCCCAGCCCACCGAGCTGTGGTCGCTCGACGCCAGCGCCGTCAGCCCCACCAAGTGGAACGACGACTGGGACGGCTCGCCGCTGATCCTCGACGACTACCTCTACGAGGGCGGCGAGAACTCGCAGTTCCACATCGTCAAGCTCAACCGGATGATCGACGGCAACGGCCAGGTGCAGGTCAACCCCGACCTGGTGTTCAACGCCCCGGGCTGGGACGACGAGCTGCTGAGCTCGCTGAACACCCGGCAGAACGACGTGTCGATCGAGAACTCGGTCGCCTACCGCGACGGCGTCGTCTACTTCGCCAACTCGGGCGGGCTGGTGCAGGGCTGGGACGTCTCCGGCCTCCCCGACGGGACCGAGCCCACCCGGGTGTTCCGCTACTGGGCCGGCGACGACATCGACGCCTCGGTGGTGATCGACGAGGACGGGTTCCTCTACGTCGGGGTGGAGAACGAGCGAGGCAACGCCCGGGCGGCCGAGGTGGGGCAGCTGCTCAAGCTCGACCCTCGGCAGCCGGAGAATCCCCTGGTGTGGTCGCTCAAGGACCCCGGCGGCTTCTGGACCACTCCGGCGCTGTACAAGGACGTGGTCATCGCCGCCTCCGACGGCGGCACGGTGTACGCGGTCGACCGGGCCACCGGCGCGGTGCGCTGGACGTTCTCGCTCCCGCCGCCGACGTGGCAGTCGGCGGTCATCGTGGGCGACACGCTGATCCAGGGTGACTGCGAGGGCGGCCTCCACGGCTACAACGTGTCCGACACCACGGCGGCCCCGGCCGAGCTCTGGAGCGTGCAGCTGGAGGGCTGCATCGAGTCGACCCCGGCCGTGTGGAACGGCCGCATCTTCGTGGGCGCCCGGGGCGGCCGCTTCTACGCCATCGGCGACCCGGCCTGAGCGGGTCCGCGTGTGCGGACGGCTGGTCGCCCCTTTACTGAGGGTGCGGCGGAGGGACGGAGTCTCGGACCGTGGCCGAGCGTCCCAGGCTGCGGTCGCGTTGGTTCCGTCACCTGATCATTGGCAAGTGTTCATGTGCCGGCCGTATCGTTCCGGCCCATGGACAGGCGTTGGTGGGCGAAATGGTCGTCGCGCGCGCGCGGCGGTCGGCGGCATCGCTTCGCGGTGCTCGCGGCGGTGGTCATGGTCGTATCAGCTACGGCGGCGCTCGGCACGCCTGCCCCGGCGCGCGTGGCAGATGCCGCCGCGGTCGTGCCTGACGGGTTCTCCGACAGGGTGGCCATCGGGGGCTTGACCATGCCGACGGACATCGCCTTCGCGGCCAACGGTCGGGTGTTCGTCGCCGAGAAGAGCGGCATCGTCAAGATCTTCGACTCGCTGTCGGACCCCACGCCGACGGTCTTCGCCGACCTCCGCACGCAGGTCCACGACTGGTCCGACCGAGGTCTGCTCGGGATCACCCTCGACCCGCAGTTCCCGACCCGCCCGTATGTCTACGTGCTCTACACGTACAACGCCGTCCCCGGCGGCACTGAGCCTGCGTGGACCGTACCCGGTGGTGACGGCTGCCCCGATCTGCCCGGTTTCAACACGGACGCGTGCATCGTACAGGGCCGCCTGTCGCGCCTGACGGCCGACGGTGACCACATGGCCGGCCCGGAGCTCGTGCTGGTGTCCGGGTGGTGCCAGCAGTTCCCGGGCCACTCGATCGGCACCGTGGCCTTTGGCTCGGACGGGGCGCTCTACGCCGGCGCCGGGGATGGGGCGAGCTACAACTACGTCGACTACGGACAGACGGGGAACCTATGTGGCGATCCTCCTGCTCCGGCCGGCACCGGCCTCGTGCCGCCCACGGCCGAGGGTGGCGCGCTGCGGTCCCAGTCGGTGCGGCGGCCCGCCGGTCAGCCCGTGACACTGGATGGCACGATCATCCGGGTCGACCCCGCGACCGGGGCGGGCCTGCCCGACAACCCCTTCGCGTCGAGCACAGACCAGAACGCCCGCCGGATCGTCGCCTACGGGATGCGGAACCCGTTCCGCTTCGTGCCCCGCCCGGGCACCGACCAACTGTGGGTGGGCGACGTCGGCTGGGGTGAGTGGGAGGAGATCGACCGGGTCGCGGACGTCAACGACGGCGTGGCCGAGAACTTCGGCTGGCCCTGCTATGAGGGTGCGGGCCGCCAGTCGGGCTACGACGCCGCCAACCTGGACCGCTGCGAGTCCCTCTACGCCACCGCCGGGGCGCACACCCCGCCGATCCTCTCCTACCGCCACGACCAGCCGGTGGTGGCGACGGACGGGTGCGGTCTGGATGCGGGGTCGTCGATCTCGGGGATGGCGTTCGAGGACGGGTCGAACTACCCCGCCGAGTACGACCGCGCACTGTTCTTCGCCGACGCCGCCCGCGGGTGCATGTGGGCGATGACGCGGGGCGGCGGCACCGACCCCTCCCCCAGCCGCATCCAGCCGTTTGTCGGCGCGGCGGGGGCGATCGTCAAGGTGCTGTCCGGTCCCGGCGGCGACATCTTCTACGTGGACCTCTACGCGGGAGAGATCCACCGGATCACCTACAACGGCGCCAACCATCCGCCGACCGCGGTGATCAACGCGAGCACGACGTCCGGGCCTGCACCCCTGACCGTGGCGTTCGACGGTCGCGAATCGGTCGATCTCGACGCCACCGATCAGCTCAGCTACAGCTGGGACCTCGACGGCGACGGCCAGTTCGACGACTCGGCGGACCCGACGCCGTCGTTCACCTACCCCTCGAACGGCTCGGTGACGGTCGGCCTGCAGGTGACCGATCCGGCCGGCGCCCCCGACACCGCGACGACCCTCATCACCATCGGCTCCCCCAACAGCCCGCCGGTGCCCGTCATCGATACCCCGACGGCGGCTCTGCGCTGGAAGGTGGGCGATCCGATCGTGTTCTCGGGTCATGCGACGGACGCTCAGGACGGAACGCTGCCCGGAAGCCGCCTCACCTGGTCCGTCCTGCTCAACCATTGCCCCGGCGGCTGTCACGTGCACCCATTCCAGACGTTCGCCGGCCTGGCGAGCGGGTCGTTCCCTGCGCCCGACCACGAATACCCCGCCTCGCTGACACTGGTGGTGACCGCCGTCGACACCGCCGGGGCCACGGCGAGCACCAGCATCCAGCTCAACCCGCAGACTGTCGACCTCAACTTCGTCACGGTCCCGAGCGGTCTCCAGCTGAGCGTCGGATCCTCGACGGTCACCGCGCCCGCCACGCGCACGGTCATCGTCGGCTCGGCCAACAGCGTGAGCGCACCCGGCCCCCAGACGCTGGGCGGCACCGCTTACGCGTTCGACAGGTGGACCGACGGCGGTGCGGCCAGCCACAACCTCGTCGCCCCGGCCACGCCGGCGACCTACACCGCCACGTTCGCCACGACCTTCTTCGCCGAGACCCTGGGTGGGACCACGCTCGACCGGCCGGCCTCGACGTCCTGGGGGCCCGGGCGGATGGACGTTGCCATCCAGGGCAGCGACTCGGCCGTCTGGCACGCGTCGGCCGACGGCGTGGGCGCCAACGCCACGACTGCATCGTGGTCGAGCTGGGAGAGCCTTGGCGGGACCGCGATCGCCGGTCCGGCGACCGCCGCGTGGGCGCCCGGCCGCCTCGACGTGTTCGTGCCGGGCAGCGACGGCGCACTCTGGCACAAGTGGTTCGACGAGGGGTGGTCGGGCTGGGAGAGCCTCGGCGGCCTCACGACGATGGCGCCGGCGGTGGCCTCATGGTCGGCGCGGCGCCTCGACGTGTTCGTCGTGGGAGTTGACGGCGCGCTCTGGCACAGGGCGTTCGACGGCAGCGGCTGGTGGCCCTGGGAGAACCTCGGCGGCCAGCTGTCCGGAGCACCCTCGGTAGCCTCCTGGGCCCCAGGCCGGCTGGATGTCACCGCCCCCGGATCCGACGGCGCGGTGTATCACCTGGCTTTCGTGAGCGGAGCCGGATGGTTCGACTGGGAGTCGCTCGGGGGCCTCACCATGTCAGGCAGCGGCACCGGCACCGCCGCACCCGCCTTCGGCCGGCTGGAGGTGACCGTGACCAGCACGGACAACCGCGTCTGGTATCGCAGCTGGGTGGGGTTCTGGGGGTTCTGGACTCCGTGGGCGCCCCTGGGCGGATCCGCGCAGTCGGGACCCGCCACGTCAGCCCGGAGCGGGCGCACGGACGTGTTCGTCGAGGGAACCGACGGCGCGGTCTGGCACGGAGTGATCCCGC
>DASRJN010000585.1:0-4176 GCA_035649455.1 Acidimicrobiales bacterium | reverse complement strand
GAGCTGTTCTTCGACCTGACCTTCGTGGTGGCGGTGGCCCAGGCGTCGAGCACGATGCATCACCTGCTCGTCGACGGCCATGCCCGGGACGCGCTGCTGGCGTACCCCATGGTGTTCTTCGCCATCTGGTGGGCGTGGATGGGCTTCACCTGGTTCTCGTCGGCCTATGACCCCGACGACGCCGTCTATCGCGTCATGGTGTTCGTGCAGATGGCGGGCGTCCTGGTGTTCGCGGCCGGCGTGCCCCGCTTCCTCGAGGACCTCGAGCCGGGGGTCGTGGTCGCCGGCTACGTGATCATGCGCGTCGGAGCCATCACCCAGTGGCTGCGGGCCGCGGCCCAGCATCGGGCCGGGTCCCAGTGCGCGCTCCGCTACGCCGGAGGGATCGCCGCGTGCCAGGTCGGTTGGCTCGCGCTGCTGGCGGCCCCGGACTCGTGGTGGGTGCCGGGCTGGGTCCTGCTGGCGGCGGCCGAGCTGGCGGTCCCGGTGTGGGCCGAGCGGGTGGCCCCGTCCAGCTGGCACCCGGGCCACATCGGCGAGCGCTACGGGCTGTTCACCATCCTGGTGCTGGGCGAGTCGGTCCTGTCCGCCACGGTCGCCATGCAGGCGGCGCTCGACGCCGGCGGCCCCTTCTCCGACCTCGTGACGACAGCCGTCGGCGGGTTCCTGATCGTGGCGGCCATGTGGTGGATCTACTTCGACCAGCCGACCGAGCGCCTGCTGGCCCGGGCTCGCGAGGCGTTCTCGGCCCGCTCCGAGCTGCAGTCCTTCGTCTGGGGTTACGGCCACTACTTCGTGTTCGCCAGCGCGGCGGCGGTCGGCGTCGGCCTGGCCGTGGCTGCCGACCAGGCCGTGGGCGAATCTGCCCTGACCGATCGGGAGGCGGCGCTGGTGCTCACCCTGCCCGTGGCGCTTTACCTGCTCACGGTGTGGGTGCTGCACTGGCGGCACAAGGCCCCCGGCTGGTATCGGGCCTTCGCCTGCCCGGTGACGGCGGCCGCGATCGTGGCCACGAGCTGGACCGTTGAGTCGGTGCTGCTGAGCGGCCTCGCCCTCGCCGCGCTCGTGGTGGTCTCCCTGGTGGTCCAACGGACCGACGAGGACGCCGAGGAGGAGTCGGAGGCCTGGGTCGAGGAGCCGGCCACCACCTGACACGTTGTTCCCGGGGCCGGGTGCTGGGAGAGTGCCGCCATGGACATCCTGGACCAGTACGGGGCGGACCCGGAGCGCTACAACGACATGGCCTACCGCCGGGTCGGTCGCAGCGGCATGAAGCTGCCGGCCATCTCGCTCGGCTTCTGGCACAACTTCGGGGACGACACGCCGATCCAGAGCCAGCGGGCCATCATGCGCCGCGCCTTCGACCTCGGGATCACCCACTTCGACCTGGCCAACAACTACGGGCCGCCGTACGGCGCGGCGGAGCTCAACGCCGGGCGCATCCTCGAGGAGGACTTCCGCCGCTACCGGCAGGAGCTGGTCATCTCGACCAAGGCCGGCTGGGACATGTGGCCGGGCCCCTACGGCGACCTCGGGTCACGGAAGTACCTGCTCGACTCCCTGGATCAGTCGCTGCGCCGGCTGCGCCTGGACCACGTCGACATCTTCTACCACCACCGCTTCGACCCGGACACGCCGCTGGAGGAGACCCTCGGGGCGCTCGACGCCGCGGTCCGCCAGGGCAAGGCCCGCTACGTGGGCATCTCGTCGTACTCGGCCGAGCGGACGCAGGAGGCCGCCGGCATCCTCCGCGAGCTGGGGACGCCGCTGCTGATCCACCAGCCCTCGTACTCCATGCTCAACCGCTGGGTCGAGGGCGGCCTGCTGGATGTCCTCGAGCGGGAGGGGGTCGGCTGCATCGGCTTCTCCCCGCTGGCTCAGGGCATGCTCACCGACCGCTACCTCGACGGCATCCCCGAGGGATCGCGGGCGGCGCAGGGCAAGTCACTGTTCCGGGAGATGCTCACCGACGAGAACATCGCCCACATCCGGGCGCTCGACGAGCTCGCCAAGGAGCGGGGCCAGTCGCTCGCCCAGATGGCCGTGGCGTGGGTGCTGCGCGACCCCCGCGTCACCTCCGCGCTCCTCGGCGCGTCGAGCGTCGCCCAGCTGGAGGACACGGTCGCCGCCCTGGACCACCTGGGCTTCAGCGACGACGAGCTGGCCGCCATCGACCAGCACGCGGTCGACGGCGGGATCAACCTCTGGGAGGGGCCGAGCACCGCCTAGCGCGACGGGGCCGGGAGGGCAGCGACACCCTCCCGGCCCCAGTCGATCTGCCTGCGCGTCAGCGTACGACGACCGTCCCCGCTGCGTGCCATCTTGGGTGGCGTACCGGTGAGAGCGTTCCCCGCTCGCGTTGGCGGTCAGGCCGCGATTACCGTCACGCTCCATGTCGACCACCATCGGGCCGGCACCTACCGCGGGCGGCGTGCTCGACGCCATCGAGCGCAGGGCCTGGCGGATCAGGATGCCCACACGCCGCCTCATCGTCGTGCTCGCCAGCATGACGGCGGGCGTCGTGATCGTGGCCAGCCTCACGGCGGCCTGGGTGGCCGCCCGCAACAACGCCACCATCCACGACGCCCGCGTCCAGGGCCTGGGCGTCGCGAGCGCCACCACCCAGTTCCGCACCAGCCTGGCGGCGGCCGACGCCGAGGCATCGGGCTCACTGATCGCGGGCGGGATCGACGTGCCCGAGCCCGAGAAGGACTACGCCGCCCACCTCGACGACGCGGCGCGAGCACTCAGCGCCGCCGCCCTGGCCGGCACGGCGGACGACCGCCGCGACCTCCGCGAGCTGTCGAGCGGGCTGGTCGAGTACACGGCGCTGGTGGAGGAGGCCCGGGCCAACTCCCGGCAGGGCTTCCCGGTCGGCGCCACCTACATGGCCCGCGCCCACCGCCTGGCGGCGGACGAGCTCGTGCCCACCGCCAACCACCTGCGGCGCGAGGGCGAGCAGCGGGTCGCCCGCGCCGCCGCCAGCGTCTCGGGGCCGTTCGGCGTCCTGGCCATCGTGCTGCTCGTGGCGGCCGCGGCGGCCGTCGTGGTGGCGTCGGCGGTCATCGCCGGGCGCACCCACCGGATGCTCCACCCGGCGCTCGTGGCCGCGGCGGTGTTCGCGGTGGTCTCCACCCTGGTCATGGCCTATGGCATCACCCGCCAGTTCACCCAGCTGCGGGACGCGGCCACCAACGAGGTGGACACCTACTTCGAGACGAACGACATCTCCTACGCCCTCGCCCAGCTCCGGGTGACCGAGCTGAGCGCGGTCGCGGCGCGGGGCAGCGGGGCACCCCTCTACGAGCAGTTCCACGAGGAGAGTGCGACCCTGGACGACCTGGTGAGCGGCAACCGCAACCTGGCCGGGAAGGTCGACGCCTACGTCGCCGGAGAGGCCGCCGTGGAAGAGGCGGACATGGCGGGCGACAACCGCGAGGCGGCGCGGCGGGCCCTGGGCGACCCCTCGGCCACCGGTGCGGCCTCGGCCACCGGCTACAACGACGCGGCCACGTCGGTGGAGGGCTATGTCGACGTGGCCGGCGACGCGCTCGCCGATCGCATCGAGGGGGCCGAGGGCGCCAGCATCAACCCGTTCGTGCCCCTGGCGCTGGGCGCCCTCGCCGCGGGTCTCGCCGCGGCGGGCATCCTGTACCGAGGGAGGCGCTACCGATGACAACGACACCAGAGCGCCGGCGCGGCTGGATCATCGGCGGGGCGGTGGGCGTGGTCGCGGTCGGCCTGGTGCTGGCGCCCCTGTGGGTCTCACCCGTCGAGGTGCCCCCGGACCTGAACCCCAGCCCGCCCACCACCGCGGCGGCCCCGCCGCCGACCGAGCCGCCCGAGTGCGGCGACCCGCTCGCCAGCCTGCGGCCCGCCGGGCCCTCGACCGCGGACGTGGCCCCGGGTAGCTATATGGCCAACCTCCAGGCGCAGGGGCGGCTGCGGGTGGGGGTGAGCCCCACCACGCTGCTCTTCTCATCGGTCAACCCGCTCACCGGCCAGTTCGAGGGCTTCGACGACGACATCGCCCGTGAGGTGGCGGCCGCGTTGTTCGGCGACCGCGACCCCAGCAGGATCGAGTTCGTGGCCATCCCTCAGACCGATCGGGTCCCGGCCCTGGTCGAGGGCCGGGTCGACATGGTGGTGAGCACGTTCAGCATCAATTGCACGCGG
>DASRJN010000584.1:0-4022 GCA_035649455.1 Acidimicrobiales bacterium | reverse complement strand
GGCCGACGCCCCGGTGGACGAAGTGATCGTCGCCGCCCACGCCCGCCTGGCCACCGCCCCCAGCGCCCTGGTGGCCGCCACCCTGGAGGACGCGCTCGCCCTACGCCAGCGGCCCAACCTCCCCGGCACCATCGAGGAGCGACCCAACTGGAGGCTCACGCTGCCGGTCCCGCTGGCCGACGTGTTCACCGACCCGCTCCTGTCCCGGGTGGCCGGCGCGCTACAGCGTCCGTGACATCCCGGCCCGCAGCAGCGACCGCACTTCGGCGTCGCTCACCTGAGTGAAGTCGCGGTACCACGGGCCGACCGCCCGGAAGTCCGGCGGGGCGTGGAGGCACTCGACCCTGGTCGCCTCCGCCGCCACCGCGGCCACCGCCTCGGGTGCAGCCACCGGAACCGCCACCACCACGGCCTCGGGCGAGCGCAGGCCCACCACCTCCAGCGCCACCCGCATGGTCGCGCCCGTGGCCATGCCGTCGTCCACCACCACCACGGTGCGGCCCTCCAGCGGCTCGGGCGCGCGGCCCTCGCGCAGCTCGCCGCCCCGGCGGGCCAGGTCGGCGGCGTGGCGGCGGGCCAGGCGGTCCACGTCCTCGTCGGCCAGCCCGGTCGCCGCGATCACGCCCGGGTTGAGCGCCACCCGCCCGTCGTCGGCCACCGCGGCCAGAGCCAGCTCCTCGTGGCCCGGCACCCCGATCTTGCCCACCACCAGCACGTCCAGCGGGGCGCCGAGCGGGCGCGCCACCTCGGCCGCCACCGGGACGCCGCCACGGGGCAGCCCGAGCACGACGACGTCCGCGCCCGCGAGGTCGGCTAGGCGGGCGGCGAGGCGACGTCCCGCGTCGCGACGGTCGGCGAAGTGGACGGACATGGGCGAAGGTGTTCCCCGTCTAGGCGGTGGCGACACACCGCGCAAGGCCGCCCTAGCGCGGCCCGACAGCGAGCGCCTCGGCCGCGGTGCATTGGTGGACGAACTTGGCGATGCCATGGCGCTGGGCGGTGCGCTTGGCGGTGGCCAGCAGGTCGGTAGCGGCCGGCAGGTCGCCCGGCGCCCGGCGCTCGGCCAGCACGCGGGCCAGGGCGACCTCGGGCTGGATCGGCTGGCACACGACGATGCCCGCGGCGCGGGCCTCGTCCACGGACTGCTCCAGGTGGGCGACTGCGTCGTCGAGCCGGCCCATCACCTGCTCCAGCATCCCCACGTAGAGCGAAGTGGGCGCCATGTAGAGCGCGGGGGTTACCTGCAGGTGGAGGCCCAGCCATGGTTGCAGCAGCCGGTGGAGCTGGGGCGCATGGGCCTTGGAGCCCATCGCCACGCACGCTTCGGACACCAGCCCGAGGACGACGGCCTGGTGGCACCCGAACAGCCGGCCCGGCGTCTCCAGCTCCTCGTCGAACAGCCCCGAGAAGAACCAGGTCGCCTCGTCGGTCCGGCCCACGTCGGCGTAGTGCCGGGCGAGGGCGGCCCGGTAGGAGACGTCCACCACCAGCAGCTCTTCGAGAGTGGCGTCGACCATGGCGCGCAGCACCGGCTCGAACTCGACCTCCCGGTCGTGGAACGAGATGATGGCGAAGCGCTGGGCGCCGTAGGCCCCGCCGCTGTTCTGGCCCTCGGCCATCGCCACGTCCAGTAGGGGGTCGGCTCGGGCCTCGGCCTGGACCAGGTCGCCCTCGGCGATCAGCTGACGGGCCTCGTACATGGTGGCCACGCCTTCGTACCAGGGCATGCGCAGCTTCTGGGCCAGCCGGCGCACCGCCCGCACCCCCGTCGTGCGCCCTTCGCGGTCGCCCAGGAACCAGGCCGCCTCCAGCGCGTTGACCTCGGCCTCGATCTCGAGCTCGGGGTTGGCCGCGGCCCGCGCCGCGCCCAGTTGGCGGTGGGCGGTGGCCGCGGCGCGGCCCACGTCCGCGTTGTCGAAGCAGCGCCACCACTGGGCGCCCAGGGCGGTGGCCAGCACCGACGGCTCACCGGTGCGCTCGGCCAGCGCCACCGCGCGCGCCGCGTGGCTCGCGGCCGGGAACTCGACCGCCGGCATGGTGGCCAGGTTGGCGTGCAGCCGGGCGGCGACCGCGGGCTGCATCTCGGGGTCGACCCAGCGCAGTGCCTCGTGGACCAGCGAGACGGCCAGCTCGTCGCGCTGGGCCATGCGAGGCGGGCCGCAGTAGGCGAGGGCGGCCCGCACCAGCCGCGGACCGTCGGCCAGCTCACGGGCGAGGTTCGAGGCCTCCACCACCGGTGCCTGCCCGGGGGCCAGCTCGCCGTTCCGCATGCGGGCCTCGCCCAGGGCGTGCAGCACGTCGCAGCGCCGCCGCTTGTCGGCCTGGGGGTCCATGGCCAGCAGCGAGACGGCATGATCGTAATGGCGAGCGGCCTCGGCGTGGGCCAGCAGCGACGTGGCCCGGGCGCCGGCCCGCAGCGTCACGGGGACGGCCTCGTCGACGTCGCCGGGCCGGGCGCCGACGAACCAGTGGTGGGCGGCCTGGTCGAGCCGGTGATCGTCAGCCGACGACAGGGCTCGCGCCACGCGCCGGTGCCGCTCCCGCCGCAGGTGCAGCGGCAGGTCCTCGACCAGCACCTCCCGCACGAGGGCGTGCACGAATACCAGCGAGCGCCCGGGCGAGTCGACGATGTTGGCCTCCACGGCCGCGTCGAGCGCTTCCTCCACCTCGGCGATGTTCGCCCCGCTGACCTCGGCCACCAGCGACGGATCGATCTCCCGCCCGATCAGCGCGGCGGTGGCGACGATGTCGAGCTGGCTGTCGCTGAGCGAGCGCAGGTGGCTGCGCACCACCGCGGTGATGGTCGGCGGCAGGCGGTCGTCGGGCAGCCGGGCGATCTCCCCCACGAAGAACGGGTTGCCGTTGGTGCGGGCCGCGACGCGGTCGACCAGCTCCTGCCCCGGCTCCTCGCCGCTGATGGAGCGGATCAGCTCGGCCACCTCGGGCACGTTGAGGCCCAGGAGCCGGACGGTGGCCATGGCGGCGCGGGTCAGCTCGACCAGGGTGGTGCTGAGCCGCTCGTGGCGGTCGACGTGGACTTCCCGGCACGTGACGGCCAGCAGCAGGCGCGAGCCGGGCAGCAGGGGGGTCAGGTGCTCGACCAGCAGCAGGGTCGACTGGTCGGCCCACTGGAGGTCCTCGATGACGACCACCGTGGGTTGGCGTTCGGCCCGGCGCAGCAGGAAGCGGCAGACCGCGTCGAACAACCGGAAGCGGGCCCCGTCGTCGTGGGTGATCAGGGCCTCGGGCCGCCGCGAGGCGCCGAGGACCGGCACCAGGCGGGCCAGTAGCCCGGAGTCGCCGGGATCGCCGGTGTCCAGGTCGCCCGACGCCTGGTCGGCCGAGCTGCGCAGCACCTGCAGCCACGGCCAGAACGCGGGTGCTCCGCCCGCCTCCGACGCCCGGCCCCACAGCACGGCCACGCCGCGGCTGGCACAGTCGCGGGTCGCCTCCTCGAGCAGGCGGCTCTTGCCGATCCCGGGCTCGCCGGTCACCAGCGCGGCACCGCCCTCGCCGACGCAGGCCCGGTCGACCGCCGAGCGCAGGGTCGCCAGGTCGGCCTCGCGGCCCACGAACGGCCGCGGGCGGGCGGGCGTGGCGTTCGGCCGCGGCGCCACATCCACCGCCGTGGACGCGACCGCCCGTGAGCGCGTGGCGGGGCGCGGCGACGCCGTGCCGCCTCCGTCGGGGCCACTCGGAGCGCCGTTCCCGCCCGAACCGCGGGAGGTCACCTCGACCACCATCCGGTGGCCGGGCCGCGCCCGCAGCGCCGCCGCGGCCAGCAGGTCGTCGTCGCCGTCGATGATGCGGCGTTCCAGGTCGAGGATCTCGCTGCCGGGCTCGATGCCCAGCTCCGACCCCAGCAAGCGCCGAACCTCGCGGGCCGCGCCGAGCGCGTCCGCCCGCCGACCGGCCCCGTGCCGGGCCACGACCAGCTGCGCCCAATAGCGCTCGTGCAGGGGCTCGTCGACCACCAACCGCTCCAGCAGCGGCAGCACCTCGCGATGGCGGCCGAGGGCGAG
>DASRJN010000583.1:0-4149 GCA_035649455.1 Acidimicrobiales bacterium | reverse complement strand
TGATCCAGTCGGCGTCGGCCCGGCGGAAGTTGACGTGGAGGGTGTACCGGGCCCCGCGCGGCGCGGCGAGGGCCGTGCCGCGGTGGAAGGTCTCGATGCGATAGGCCGCCACGGTCCCCGCGGGACCGCTGGCCGACAGCTCCACGTCGTACAGCTGTGGCGACGCGTCTTCCTCGACCCAGTCAGGATGCTCCGGGTCGCGGATCCCCGCGACCTTCGGATACCAGTTGGGCAACGCCGGCAGCCCCTTCGTATGGGTCATCGGCACGTAGCTCGGCGGTCCCAGCCCGGAGGGCACATCGCAGAGGTACACGAACATCTCGACCTGCGCCGGAGGCTGGTCCGGCGCAGGCACCAGCAGCGAGTGGTTGAGGTAGTCCCGATGGTGGGACTGGTCGTAGTCCGCGGCGCCGGTGTACTTGGCCCACGCCTCCAGCGAGTACACCCGCAGGTCCGGCGCCCCCAGCAGCCGCTCGGCCAGGTCGACCAGCCGCGGATGCACCGCGAGCAGGCTCAGCTCCGGCGACGCGAACGGGAAGTCGACGATGCCGCCGAACTCGTCCCGAAAGCGCTCGTTGCGTTGCGGGTCGACGTCATCGTGGAACTCGGCTGCGGTCGGGAAGACCCCCGCCAGCTCGGCGATCGCCGGGCCGATGTCCTGGGGCGTCAGGTACCCCGGCAAGACGGCGAAGCCGTCCTCCTCGAACGCGCTCGCCGGGTCGGGTGAAGCCACGGCCACCACGGTCCCCGGCGCTCGGCGCCCATCGCAATCGAATTGCTCATGCGGGCGCCCGGCGAGCGACCACGGCGACGGTGGCAGCGAGGAGCGCCACAGTGAAGCCGGCCAGCACGGTCCAGCCCACGACCGGGCTGCCGGCGAAGGCAGCGTGGTGGGAGTCGAGGGGGATGAGCCGGTCGAGCTCGAGGGCCCGGCCGAGCGACTCGAAGGCCCAGCGGTTGGCCAGGCCGGTGCTCATCACCTGGCCGGGAGCGGCCATGTCGGGGACCGGGACGATGGCGCCGGCGAACAGGACCTGCGGGAAGCACAGCATCGGCAACGCCAGGGTGGCCTGGGCGGCGTTCGTGACCGACGCGGAGGCGAGCAGGCCGAGCGCCAAGGCGGCCAGCGACTCCAGCACAAGGGTCACGAGCAGGGCGGCGTAGACGCCACCGCTCGCCGCCGGCAGGCGATCGAGGCCGCGCAGCACGGCGAGCATCCCGACTGCCACCAGGACGAGGACGGGCGTGAGCACGGCCACCTTGGCGCCGACGTAGGCCGTCGCGTGCAAGCCGGCCAACCGCTCCCGCCGCAGGATGGCCATCTCCCCCACGATCTGGAGCAGCCCGTAGGTCAGCCCGAAGAAGAACCCGGCGAACGCCAGCCAGAACACGGTCTGGGCGGCCTCGCCCGTCGTCGCGGCCGCGCTGTCGAACGCGCCCGGGCGGAACAGCACGGCCATCATGGCGATCACCAGCGCCGGTGATCCCACGAGCACCGCCAGCGTCAGCCGGTTGCGGAACAGCAGGTCGGCGTTGCGCCGCGTGAGCACGGCCCACTGGCGGAGCGGTCCCACCCGCGGCCGCGCCACCGCGTCGCGCTGGGCTACCAGACTCGGTGTCAACGGGGCCGGCCCCCGCACCGAAGCGAAGCGCTCCGCCCAGGTCTCGGGGCTGTCTTCGAGCGCGAGGCGCTCGTAGGCGACGGTCAGGTCAGTGGTCTCGAAGTACTGCCGCGCCTCGGCCGGGGTCCCGACGAACGCCAGGTAGCCGTCGCGGGCGAGGAACACGATGCGATCGCACAGGTCGATGTCGGTCGGGCTGTGGGTCGTCAGGACGATCGTGGTCCCGGCCTCGGCCAGCCGGCGGAGGAGCCGCAACACCTCGCGGGCCGTCGCCGGGTCCAAGCCGGACGTCGGCTCGTCCAGGAAGAACACCGCGGGCCGGGTCAGCAGCTCGACGGCGATGCTCGCCCGCTTGCGCTGGCCGCCGGAGAGCGAGCCCACGCGCACGTTGGCCCGCGCGGTGAGGTCGAGGGCGGCGAGGGTCTCGTCCACCGTGCGGTCCACCACCTCGGGCGGCGTGCCCGCGGGCAGCCGCAGCTGGGCGGCGTACCGCAGTGTGCGGCCGAGAGGCAGGTCCCGATGGATGATGTCGTCCTGCGGCACGTAGCTGACGTCCGACCGGTCGTGAGCGCCCGCGATGCGAACCGCGCCCCCCGCCGGGGGCCGGATCCCGATCATCGTCTCCAGCAGGGTCGTCTTGCCCGCGCCGCTGCCGCCGACGATGGCGACGACTTCGCCGGGCGCCACCGCGAACGAGACGTCGTGCAGCGCAGTGCGACCCTGGATGCGCTGCGACAGGTGGCACACCTCGACGGCGGCGTCGCTCCCGTCGAGTCCGGCGACGACGCAGTCGGTGGCGAGATCGGCGATGGCATGCATGACGCCGATCGTGCGCCCTCCACCCCACCCAAGCTTGGAGGGGAACGGGAGAAAGCGGGGAGGTTTGGCGCCGGGCCCGTCAGCCCAGGTTGGACGAGCGCGGGTAGGCGTCTTCCGGATCGGTCAGCACGTTGACCAGGTAGGGAACGCCGGCGGCCAACGCCCGGTCCAGCGCGGGACCGAGGTCGCCCGGCTCGGTCACGGTCTCGCCCGCGCCGCCCAAGGCCGCCACCACCTGGTCGTAGCGGCAGCCGGGCTGCAGGTCGGCGGCGACGTCGTAGCCGTAGAGCGCCTGCATCGGGTGCTTCTCCAGCCCCCAGATCCCGTTGTTGCCGACCACCATGGCCACCGGCAGCTGGTGCCGCACGAGCGTGTCGACGTCCATGAGCGAGAAGCCGGCGGCCCCGTCACCGAGCAGAGCGACCACCTGGCGGCCGGGGTGGGCGACCCGGGCGGCGATGGCGTAGCCCATGCCGGTGCCGAGGCAGCCGTACGGTCCGCTGTCGAGCCAGCACCCCGGCTCGTACACCGAGACGTACCGGCCCGCATAGGAGACGAAGTCGCCTCCGTCGCACACCACGACGGCATCACGCGCCAGCCGCTGCGCCAGCTCGCCGTAGACGCGGGCGGGCAGGATCGGGCGGGCCGCGGCCTCCAGCCGGGGCCGATCGGCTTCGGCCGCGGCGGTCTCCCGCTCCCGCAGCCCGGTGATCCAGGCCTCGTGGTCGGCACGCGGCCCCGTGTACTCGGCGAGACCGGCGAGGCTGGTGCGCAGGTCACCGGCCAAGGTCAACACGTCCACGTGCCGGGCGGCGGCCTCGGTGCTGTCGACCACGTGGACCACGGTGGCGTCGCCGAACTTCCCGAACGAGAGCCGGAAGTCGAGCGGCGTGCCCACCACGACGACCAGGTCGGCCTCGCTCTTCAGCAGTGCCCGCGTGCGGCTGAGCGCCAGCGGATGGTCGGCAGGCAGGCACCCGCGGCCCTGGCCGTTGGCGAACGCGGGGACCCGCAGGTGCTCCAGCGCCGCCACCAGCTCACCCTCGGCGCGCCCCCACCACACGTCGCTGCCGGCGATCAGCATCGGCCGCTCGGCCTGGGCCAGCATCCCGGCCACCCGGGCGACCACCTCGGGATCGGGCTCGTCGGCGACGGGCACGACCGCGTCGGGGACCGAGGCGCTGCCCTGCCGGAACACGACGTCCAGCGGGAAGTCGAGGAACACCGGGCCGCGGTGCGGGGTGAGGGCGGTCACGGCCGCGTCGTGGACGGCCGCCGGGATGTCCTCGACCGCCGTGACGGTGCGGGCGAGCTTGGTGACGCTCGCCAGCAGCGGCACGTGGTCGAGCTCCTGCAGTGACCCCGCACCCCACCGCGCCTGGGGCGCGCGCCCGCCGAGCACCACCACCGGCGAGGCGTTGAAGTGGGCCTGCACGACGGCCGACATGCCGTTGGTGATGCCGGGACCGGCCGTGAGCACCGTCAGGCCGGGCCCCCGCGTGAGCCGGGCCAGGCCCTCGGCCGCAAAGGTGGCCGTCTGCTCGTGGCGGACGTCCACGATGCGGAGGGGCGGGTCGCGCTTGACGGCCGCGTCGTAGAACGGGAAGACGTGGCCGCCCGACAGCGTGAAGAGGGTGTCGACGCCGAACGGGCGCAGGGCGGCGAGCGCCAGCTCCCCACCGTGGTCGGTCACCGTGGCCCCGGGTTC
>DASRJN010000582.1:0-9876 GCA_035649455.1 Acidimicrobiales bacterium | reverse complement strand
GACTCCCCGACGAGCGGGCCCAGCTGGAGATCGTGCGCTCGCCTCACGGCGACGTTCCCGCACCGACCGGCTAGGACGTGCTCGTTCTCTACCACCGCAACCCGTCCGCCGCCGAGGTCCTGGTCGCTCGCCTCCGGACAGCGGAGGCCGCCGAGATCACGGACGATCCGACCCTGAACCCGTATTGGCCCCGCAACGGCGCCCGCGCCTTCCGCGACCCCGACGGCTACGGCCTCATCGTCGTACTGGCGGCGGACCCGTGACCGATACCACTCTGCTGGGCGCCTAGCGCGATGCCTACCTGCCACTCTTCTGGCGAACGCCACCTGGTCTCGCGCTGGCGCGAAATGAACGTAGACCTTCATGGGAACAGTCGGCGACGACCAGCGGCCCCGGCCTGTCACCGCGACCGGGTCGAAGCCATCGGCGCGGAGCTGTCGGCGCTAGCCAAAGCACTGACCGCGTCGAGAGAACCGATTCATTGCGGCATCTGCTATACGGACTTCGTCGCTGCGTCCGCGTAGTCAGAGTGCCTAGGTCCGGATGATGGGTGGCGGACCCGAGGCGCGCCAGCTCGACATCGGCGGCCTGGGCGACGGCCCCCGTGTTGGGTGCTCGGACGGTCTGACTGACATGCCGGCGCTTGCCCGTGACCGGGTCCTTGGTGGCCTCGACGACGAGGCGCCAGGCGCCGTCCTTGAACCGCTTGTGACCGCGCATGGCGGCGGACCGTAACGACCGCCCACGACAGGTCCGTTGGAACCTCCGTTGGAATCGGCGAGGCCCGGAGCCGCCGCTCGGGCTCGCTCCGGGCCTCTGACCTGCGGAGAGGGTGGGATTTGAACCCACGGAGGACTTGCGCCCTCACTTCCTTAGCAGGGAAGCACCATCGGCCGAACTCGGTCACCTCTCCAGGAAGCACGCCATCGTAGGCGCAGAAGGGGTGGAATCCGCAACGGCCGCCGCCAGGGCGTTGGGAACGTGACGGCTCAGTCCGCAGGGACGATCGCCAAGGACGTGCGCAACGCCTCGTCGGCGAACATCGCCTTGGTGTAGCCCTCGTAGCGCTCGTAGCCGTCCGGGGGATCGGCCGGGTCGAAGACGGCCAGGGGCTCGACGGCCGGACCCGCCTCGGCTCCCTCCGCTCCGGTACCGAGGACGATGGTGCCGATCTCGTCGCCGGTGATCTCCCGGTGCCAGCCCAGGCGGTACAGCAGATCGTCCCGAACGTGCACGTCGACTCCGCGGGCCTCCAGCTGGGCGACCAGGGCCGCCGTCATGGCTTCCTCCACGAAGAAGTTCCCTCCGTCGATGGCGTACGGGCCGTTGCCCGGCTGGTCTGCGATCACGTCGGCGTAGTAGACGGCTGCGCCCATGTACCCGGACTGCGGGTCGTCGGCGACCGCGACGCCGTCGAGCGCCCGGGGCACGAGCACCACGGCCACGACGACGGCACCGACGGCCAGCACGGATGCCACCCATGAGGGCGCCGACACCGAGCGGCCGCCTCGCCAGGCCCGCCGGGCGAGGAGGATGATCCCCCACACCAGCGCCAGCCAGGCGACCATCGCGCTGGAGAACAAGCTGAGGCGGTTCGACACGTTGAGGTACGCGGCTCCCTCGATGACGATCCGGGAGGTCGTGTAGAACGACGCCGCCAGCGCGACCACGGCGACCACCACGAGCCGCGCCAGCCGCCTCTCGCCGGTGCGGTAGCCCCACACGCCCAGCGCGATGAGAGCGGCGAGGGTGCCCAAGGACGTCGTGTAGTCCCAAGCGGACAGGTGATACCAGAAATGGGTCCCGGGCCTATCGAGCCAGTCGGGCGGCCACTGGAACATCTCGAGGAGGCGGACCTTCGCGTAGTCGTAGCCGAGGTGCTCGCTGTCGCTGCCGTTCGCCTGCAGGAGCTTGCCGAGGTTCCCGGTCCGGGTGAACTGGTCGACGAGCGGACCGATCCAGCAGGCGAGGCCCACCACCGCGCCGGAGCCGATCGACCAGGCCAGACCGCGGCGCTCCCGATGCCAGTCGTCGGCGTCGAGCCGCCGCCGGTCCCGCACGGCGCGGACCACCACCGCCGCCAGGGCCGACACGACGAGCGCCACCGCGACCAGGAGGAACGACACGTGCGCCTGGGCGGCCACGCTCGCCACCGCCACGAGCGCCGGCAGCGCCCAGCGCACGCCCGAGATGGCCGACCAGCACAGGAAGGCGCACAGCACCATCGGCAGGACCGCGGTCCAGGGGTTGTACGGATCGCGCAGCATCAGCCCACCGAGAGCGGAGGCGAGCACGGCCACGAACGTGACCGTGAGCAGGGCGAACCAGGCACCGGCCTGGCGCCAGGCGACGGCGACGATGGCCACGACCCAGGCCATGTTGATGAGCGATGTGCCGATCAGCACGCCCTGCGGCCCGAACACCTGGACGAACGGCGCCAGCAGCCAGAACTGGAGCGGGCCCGGGTGACTCACCGCCTCCCCCGCAGCCACACTGAGCGTGGTCGCCGGCCCGAGCAGTGGCGGGTTCGTCGAGAACGTGTCGAAGGACCTGACGGCGATGACCGCCTCGTCCCCGACGGGCTGCCAGCCACCCCGGAGGGCGCCCACCATCGCGAGCGCGATCATGACGACGACCACGCCCGTCGTGGCGACGACCGCCCAGAAGACCAGGGCCCGGCCACCGCGCTCGGCGTCGGTCGTCGCGCCTTCGGGCGCGCGATCTGGCTCGCGCTCGTCCTGTTCGGACGGCAGTTCGGCGGTCGCCGTTTGATGCCTCCCCGGGGCTTTCACGAACGAGCCATCCTACTGGCCTCGATCCCTTGGCGGGTAAGCCCCGGCGCGCGCCCTGCGCTACGCGAGGTCAGCGAGCGTGGCGAGCTTGGTGCCCTCGCCGGCCTCGGCAGCGGCCACCGTGGTGCGCAGCAACAGGGACATGGTCTCGTCCACCACCCCGGCCACCTCCTCGGGGTCGAGGTCGCGGAGAGTGGTGGCGGTGCGGTCGTCGGACGGGGCCGTGTAGCGCCGCCACATGTCCCTGAAGTCACGCAACAGCTCGACGGTCAGGCAGGGCTTCTCCCAGACCATCCCCACGTGCTCGGTCCAGGCCGCCTGCAGGCGCGGCTGCAACGCGGCTTCACCCGTGGCGAGCGACCGGACGGCACCCGCGAACTGGTCTCGGGCGTAGTCGAGGCTCATCGAGGCAAAGCCTCGCGCGTCATGCCGCCGGACCGTCGTCGAGCGGTGCCGGCGCCGCGTCGGGGTCGAACGGCCGCAGCGACGCCAACACCCTGGCGGCAACCTCGGGCGAGAGGTCGGTCATGAAGTTGACGCGGGTCGTGCCGTCGTCGAGGACGCCGGTCGTGCGCTCCCCCGAAGTGACGACCGTGCCCTGGAAGCGCCCCGCGCTCAGGGGTTGCACCTCGCCCGGCGCCGGCAGCGTCGTGTCACACAGGGTGGAGGTGACCTCGAGCACCAGGTAATCGTCGAGCACTGAGTCGGGGTGGCGATAGTTGAGACTGAGTCGCGGGCACGCGCCGCCCCCCGGTGCCGGCATCCCCCAGGCGCCGATGAGCTTCCACCCTCCCGGGACTTGTCCGAGCTCGACCGGATGCACCCCCGCCGCCTCCAGCAGCCCGACCGGGACGGTTCGGCGCAGTGCCGCATTCCCGTCCTCCGGAGGGACGATGGCCTGGGGCTCGCCGATGCGCGTGATGTCGAGCTCGAGCCGCAGCTTCGGGTCCTCGGGCGCCGACGCCACGACCATACGGACGACATTGCCGTCCTCGTCCAGCGTGAGCACCAGCTCGCCTCCGGCGAGCAGGCTGTCACCCACTCGCTGGTCCCCGGCCGGCAACGTGCCCCGGATGACGCGCCGGCCGCCCGCGTCGCGCGGCTCCTCCTCGGGGTTGCCGGCAGAGATGACCATCAAGGCCACGGCCGTGGTCCCCAGGGAGGACGTACCGTCGGACGGGGCGAGCTGCCACTCGGCCGTGTCGAGCTCTTCGGCCGTGGCGGCGCTGCGCACCCAGACGGTGGTACCGGACGTCACGGTCTCCATCGCCCGTCCCATGGGGGCGACTGCCACGTCTCGGCTGAGGCTGTGCGCCATGAGCACCGCACCTTCGACGGTGACATCGAGGGCGGGCTGGTTCCCCGGCCGGAAGACGCTGTAGCCGACCGCGTGCACGTCGCCCCGGTATGCGAACGCACCGGCCTGGCGCAGCCGGTTCAGGGCCTCGTAGTAGGCGGTCCGGGTGCTCAGCTCGTCGCGGCTCGAGCTCGGCTCGCGCTCCTCGACGCTCTGGTCCCCCGGCCGGTCGGTGCCGGCCCACCACAGCGCTCCGCCCGCCACCGCCGCCACGACCGCGACCGCGGCGGCCAGCCGCACCCAGCGCCCGGGCTCGTGCACCACGCGACTCCCCGACGCCCTCGTTCCCAGGCTCGGTGGCCCCGCGGCCGCAGGGTCCTTCTCCACCGTGACCTCGGCCTCGATGTGGACCGGAGGCTCGTTGCCCACGGGCCCAGTGTCCCACACGGCCCGACCGGCCGGCCTCGGTCAGTCCTCGGCGGGGACGCCGGTGTTCTGGCCCGCGACGATCAGCCACGATCCTTCGCGCCGCCGCCAGACGTAGGTCGGGAGCCCGGCTCCGGTCGGGTGGCCGGCGTTGTCCACGTACTGCTGGTTGACACCGGTCAGGACGACGTCGTCGCGGACGACCAGCACGTGGTCGACCACGTAGGTCACCGAGCCGCCGGCCATGGCGCCGGGCAGCACCGAGCGGGTGAACTCGGCGATCACCGGCCGCCCCACCAGCCGGCGCCCGCCGCCGGTGACCCACACGGCGTCGTCGTCGAAGAGGGCGAGGAAGCCGTCGACGTCTTCTTGCTGTTGGGTGCGCTCGAGCTCGGCGACCCGGGACGTCAGTGTTTCGACCAGGTCCGCGGGCGCATCTTCCGGGGCAACGGTGGGCATGCCCGCCACCGTAGGGCCGCCGGTTGACGTCGCCACCCCGGCGTGTAACACTGAACCATCTAGTTCAGTATGCGGAGGGATGCCGATGCTGCTCGAGAACAAGAACGCCATCGTCTACGGCGCCGCCGGCTCCATCGGGAGCGCGGTCGCCCGCGGCTTCGCCCGCGAGGGGGCGACCGTCCACCTCGCCGGGCGGACTCAGTCGTCGCTGGATCGGCTGGCGGAGGAGATCCGGGCCGGCGGCGGACGCGTCGCCACCGCCCAGGTCGACGCCCTCGACGAGGAGGCGGTCGACGCGCACACCGAGGCTGTCGTCGCCGGCGCGGGCAGCCTCGACATCTCGTTCAACCTGATCTCCGTGGGCGACGTGCAGGGGACGCCGCTGGTCGAGATGACCCTGGCCGATTACGAGCGGCCCATCGTCACCGCCGTCCGCTCGACGTTCATCACCGCCCGGGCGGCGGGCCGCCACATGATCAAGCAAGGCTCGGGGGTCATCCTGATGTTCGGCGGGGACGGCGGGCGCGACCCCATCCGCGACTACAACATCGGCGGCTTCCAGGTGGCCCTCAACGCGGTCGAGGCGATGCGCCGCCAGCTCGCCGCCGAGCTGGGCGCCTACGGCATCCGGGTCGTCACCCTGCACACCGCCGGCGTGGCGGAGGCGGTGCCCGACGATCTCGAGGGTCGCGACGAGATCCTCGACATGCTCCTGGCCCCCACGATGCTCGAGCGGACCGCCACCTTCGAGGATGTCGCCAACGTCGCCGCCTTCGCCGCCTCGGACCGCGCCCGCACGATCACCGCAGCCTCGATCAACATCACCTGCGGTTCTGTGGCGGACTGAGCACGGCGAGGTGCCGGCCGTCGGGCTGTCACGTCCCCTTGTAGTTGAGGACCTGGTGCAGCGTGTGCCGGACCTCGACGAGGTCTGACTGGTCGGCCATGACCTGGTCGATGTCCTTGTAGGCGGTGGGGATCTCATCGACGAGCGCCTCCGCTCGCCGGGAGAGCCACACCTTGCCCCGCATCTGCTCGGCGAGGTCGGCCGCGGTGTACAGCTTCTTCGCCCGGGTGCGCGAGTAGCGGCGGCCGGCGCCGTGGCTGCACGACATCCAGCTCGCCTCGTTGCCCTTGCCCGCCACGATGTAGCTGCGCGTGCCCATCGAGCCGGGGATGACGCCGAGGTCGCCCACGTCGGCCTTGATCGCGCCCTTGCGGGTGATCCAGGTCTCGACGCCGTTGTGCACCTCGCGCTGGGTGAAGTTGTGATGGCAGTTGATGCGCTGCGTCTCCCGGCCGTGGCCGATGAACGCCAGCACCTCGCGCATCGCGTTGTCCATCATCTGGTCGCGGTTCGCCCGCGCGTACTCCTGCGACCACATCATGTCGCCGATGTACGCCTCGAACTCCGGCGTGCCCTCGACGAAGTACGCCAGGTCCGGGTCCTCGAGCCGCAGCTCGAGGTCCTTCGCCAGCTGGCGGGCCTTGGCGATGTGCTGGGTCGCCAGCAGGTTGCCGATGCCCCGCGAGCCCGAATGCAGCACCACCCACACCCGCTGCCGCTCGTCGACGCACAGCTCGAAGAAGTGGTTCCCCGAACCGAGCGTGCCGAACTGCTTGAGCACCTTCGCGGTGTTGTCCGCGGCGAGCTCGGTCGCCGGCTGGTGCCGAGCTAGCCACTGGTCGGCGTTGCGGGCGACATGGTCGTGACCCTGGCCGACGCCGGCCGGGATCACCTTCTCGATGCGGGCGAGGAGCGGCTCCAGGCTGTCGGGGAGCTGCGACTCGGTGAGGTCGAGCTCGGCGGCGATCATGCCGCAACCGATGTCGACCCCCACCGCGGCGGGGATGACGGCGTTGCGGGTCGGGATCACCGATCCCACGGTCGCACCCATACCGACGTGGGCGTCGGGCATGAGGGCGACATGCCCGGCGACGATCGGCAGCCGTGCCGTCTTCTCCGCCTGGCTGATGGTCCCCGGGTCGATGTCGCTCGCCCAGGACAGGAGCTTGTCGTTGATCTGGTCGGGCATGTCACCCCTCCTTGTCGGGGTGCGCGTGGTCCATTCGACCACGTCGGCGGGGTGCGTGAGTGGGCGCGCATGACGGTGGGCGCGGATGAGGTCGAAGCGCTGGCGGGGTTCGGCGAGACGGGCTGGGCCTACCAGCGCACGACGGGCCTGCCGGCAGGGGCATGGCCCCGGCTTTCCGGCTTCATCTCATGATCGAGACGGGGGCCGGACAGGCACGCGTGCACGCCGAGGCTCGACAGGGCTCGCCCCGCCCTCCCCCGTCACCGCGCTCCTGCCCGTAGCTTCGGGTCGATGGCAGCATCGGAGCTCGGTCCCTGGGAGCCGCTCGACCTCGAGTCGGTCGTCGAGGTCTTCGCCCCGGCCGACTTTCGCTGGTGGATCAGCGGTGGACGTGCGCTCGATCTCCACCTCGGGCGTACCTGGCGGAGCCATGAGGACACCGATGTCGGCGTGGTGCGCCGCGATCTCGGCTCGCTCTACGCACTGCTGTCCGGCTGGGATCTGCATGTGGCCGCCGCCGGCCGGTTGACGCCGTGGCATGGCGAGCCGCTCGCTGTGGACCGGCACCAGAACAACGTGTGGTGCCGTCTCGCCCTGGACCGGCCCTGGGCGCTCGACGTGACCATCGGCGAGGGATCGGACGACGCCTGGGTCTACCGCCGAGACCCGTCGGTCCGGCTGCCGTGGGCGCTCGCCGTGCTGCGCACCGCCGACGGCGTCCCGTACCTGTCTCCCGAGCTGCAGTTGCTCTACAAGAGCAAGGGCCTACGCCCGAAGGACGACGTCGATGCCGCGCAGGTGATCCCTCACCTCGACGACCGCCAGCGCGACCTGCTCTCGCGGCTGGTCGAGCCCGATCACCCGTGGCAACGTCTACTCAGCTGACCAACGCTGCGGGGGTTCGGGCATGGGCATCGTGAATCGTTCGGCACCGCCCGGCGAGGTGGTGCCCGGCCTCTACTACGACGATGTCGACGCCGCCATCGACTGGTTGTGCGGCGCCTTCGGCTTCACCGAGCGGTACCGCTACGGTCCCCCGGACCACACAGTCGGTGCCTTCCTGAACGTCGGCGGGTCAAGCGTCGCGCTCAGCAAGGCACGCGTGGGGCAGCCGCCCGACTGCGACGACACCACCGAGCTGCGACCACCTCGCGGTGACTTCGCCACGGGCGGTGTCTCGGTTCGGGTGGCCGATGTCGATGCGCACTACGACCGCGCCACTGCCTTCGGCGCGAGAACCTTCGGGCCGCCGGAGACCTATCGATTCGGCGAGCGCCAGTACACCGCCCAGGACCCGGCCGGCCACCGCTGGTCGTTCACCCAGTCAGTGGTCGACGTTGCGCCGCAGGACTGGGGGGCGAGGCTGCCAACCTAGAGGTCAGCGTGGTGCGGCGCATACCGGCTGGCCGGGGAGGGCGTCGGGCACGAGCTCGCCGTCGCGCACCACGAAGGTCCCGCCGACGATCACGTGGGCGATGCCCGACGAGGGGCGTGTGGACGCGTCATAGGTCGCCTGGTCGGTCACCGCAGCCTCATCGAACACGACGAGGTCCGCGTCACTGCCGGTCTGGACCCGGCCTTTGCGGCGCATGGCAGGGACGGCGTCCTGGAGCACCTCGGCCGGCAGCAGGGTCGCGCGGCGGACGGCCTCCATGAGCGGCGCGCCCTCCTGCCGCCACAGCCGCAGGGCGCGCCCGAAGGTGCCCGCGGTGCGCGGGTGGGTGACGGCTTCGGCCGGCAGGGGCCAGGCGGTGACGTCCATGCCCGTCGTGTCGATCCACAACGGCGGCATGCCGTCGCTCGCGACGATCGCGTCGGGAAACGCCAGGGACCGGCGCAACAGCGCGGCGTCGGCGGGTTCGGACTCGTCGAGGAACTCGGCGATGACCAGCCCGCCGGGGTCGGTCGCCCGCAGCTCGCGCAGCCGGGCGTCGTCGGCGATGCGCTCACCCGTGGGCAGGTAGGTAACCGACGTCGTGCTGCGGAACCGCTCACGCAACCGCTCCGGCGCGAGGAACGCCGCGCCGATCGCCGTCGATCCCGACCCGTAGGGATACGCCTCGGTCGTGACCCGGGCGCCTTCGGCCTGGCAGCGGCCGACCAACCCGAGCACCCGGTCGATGTGCCGCCCCGACGTCGAATTGATGTGGCAGTAGTGCATGTGCGCGCCCGTCGACCCTGCGGCCCGGACGACCTCTTCCGCGCCGTCGATCAGCGTCTCGGGTGCCATCTCGACGATGTCACGCGAGTGCGTGAACGTCGGCACTCCGGCCGCCGCCGCCAGCTCCGCCACCGCCAGATACTCGGCCGGATCGACCCCAGGCGTGTAGCCGATCAGAATGCCGACACCGACGGCCCCGGCCGCGAGGTCGGCCGCCACCTGGTCGAGGATCCGCGCCACCTGCGCGCCGGTCGCAGCCTGTTGCCAGTCCGTTCCGGCCAACCCGGCGAAGATCGCCGCAGCACCCCCGTCGAGCGGCCCGGCCCCCACCACATGCATGCGCGCCGCCGCCCACGACGCCGAGAAGCCGTAGTTGATCGGCGAGCCCCGCTTGGCTTCCCTCGCGTACGCCAGCTCGACGGGCGCCCGCCCCGCTTCGAGGTCGAGCGCAGTGGTGACCCCGTCACACACCTGGAGGCGCCGCCCCGGGAGCGTCTGCGCGTGGCTGTGCAGGTCGACGAAGCCGGGCGCGACCACGAGCCCGCCCACGTCCACGATCGTCACGCCGTCGAGACGGTCCCCGATCGCCGTGACCGACCCACCGTCGACGCCCACGTCGCACACGTGGTCGAACCCGGTCTCCGGATCGACCACCCGACCACCGGCCAGCACCAAGTCATGCGACACGAATCAACCACCTCCGAC
>DASRJN010000581.1:0-11005 GCA_035649455.1 Acidimicrobiales bacterium | reverse complement strand
GCTGGACGAGCCCGTGACGATGACAACCTTGCCGTCGAAGCGCCCCACGGCCGCCATCCTGTCACGTGGCCGTCGGGTGCAGGACCGGTCGGTAGCCGTGAGCCAGCACCTCGACCGTGGGCGCCGGGCTGAGCACGGTCGTCTGCCCTCGCGGCGGCCGGTCATGAGCGGATCCATAGCCCGCGGCCGACCACGGGACCAGGCGGTCGTCGAGCACCAGCTCGGGGACCGGGGCATCGCCCCGCACCACGAAAGTCCCCGCGGGCAGACCGGCCCACAGCCGGGTGTGGTGGCGCTGCCGGCGCCCGTCGACCCGGGCTTCGTGCAGCACCCGGTCCATCGGATCGGCCCGGGGCCGGTCGCCGAACGCGGCCTCCCAGGCGTCGAGCCAGCGGACGTAGTCCCCGTGGCGGCACAGCGCGCAGGGACGGTGACCGGCCGCGAGGGCGACGGCCTCGTCCCAGAAGAACAGGGGAGTCCAGCGGCCCGGCTCCCACATGGGAGCCACCCAGCCCTTGTACTCCAGCACACAGGTGATCCAGCGCCGCACCTGCCATGGGCGGGCGATCTCCCGGGGCCGGCGGTGGATGGAGCCCCGGTTGCCCATGAACAGGCCGCGTTGCTCGATGGCCACGATCTCGCCGGAGGGTGTCACCCGGTTGGGAGCGGGCCCGGCGCTTGACCTCAAGTCGACTTGAGCATCTACGGTCCGGCGCATGCGCGTCATCCTCGCCGAGCGTCCCGGCCCGCCGCAGGTGCTTTCCGAGGTCGAGCGGTCCGACCCCGAGCCCGGTCCCGGCCAGGTGCTGGTGGACGTGGCCGTCGTCGCCATCACCTTCGTGGACACCCAGATGCGGGCGGGGACGTTCCCCGGGTTGCCCGCCACGGCCTTCCCGCTGGTGCTGGGCAACGGTGTCGGCGGCACCGTGGCCGCGCGGGGCGAGGGGGTTGACGGCGGCTGGCTGGGCGCCGAGGTGGTCACGTCCACCGGCGGCCGGGGCGGCTACGCCAGCCGGGCGCTGGCCGCGGCGGACGACCTGCACCGGGTGCCCGCCGGCCTGGACCTCACGGACGCGGTGGCGCTGCTGGCCGACGGCCGGACCGCCCTCGCGCTGGTCCAGGCGGCCGAGGTCGGCCCGGGCCAGACCGTCGCGGTCACCGCGGCGGGCGGGGGCGTCGGCGGCCTGCTGGTGCAGCTGGCCCACCGGGAGGGTGCCGACGTGGTCGCCCTGGCGGGCGGCGAGCGCAAGTTGGCCCATGCCCGCGCCCTGGGCGCGTCGGCCACGATCGACTACCGCGCTCAGGGCTGGGAGGACCGGCTCGGCGAGGCCACCCCCGCGGGGCTCGACGTCGCCTTCGACGGGGTGGGCGGGGACGTCGGCCCGGTCCTGGTCGCCCGAGTGCGCCCCGGCGGTCGCTACCTCCCCCATGGCGCCGCGAGCGGCCGCTGGGCCGCGGTGGAGGAGCGCGACATCACTCGCGACATCATCGTCATCCCGCTGTCCGCGGTGGGCGGCGGCCCAGCCGAGATGCACGGCCTGGTCGAGCAGGCGTTCGCTCTCGCCGCCGCGGGCGAGCTGCGCCCGACGGTCGGGCAGACCTATCCGCTGGCCGATGCCGCCGCCGCGCATGCGGCCATCGAGGCCCGCGCCACGCTCGGCAAGTCGCTCCTGCTCACGTGAGGCCGGCCGGCTAGCCCTCGACCTCGTGACGGCCGCGCTCGAGGCCGTCGGCATACTGGCTGAGCTGCCGGAACATGTCGTCGGGCTCGTGGTCGGGGGCGACGGCCACGCCTCCGCCGGAGGGACGGCGCAGGCCGTACACATCGGTCTGCGGTGGCTGGGCGCCGGGCACCCGGCGAGCCAGCGGCGGGGCGGAGCCCGTGTCCTGCCCGTTCGGCCGGCGGGACGCCAGATCGACCACCTCGACCTTGGGGGGAGGCGGAACGCCGTTCCCGTTCGTCCCCGCGCCCGGACCGTGCTCCCCGTTGGCCGGCGTCCCGGCCGCGGCGGGAGCAGTCACGGGGGTCGGCCAGATGGCCGGCTTGCGGCCCAGCGGCGTCGGCGTCGCCGGCCCGGCAGGGCGGGGCGGCGGCATCGGGATGGGATCGCCGGCGGTGGGGACGTCGGCGGGGGTCAGCGCCGCGGGCGGGGCCGGAGCGGCGGGAGCGGGCGCGTCCGTCGGGGTCGGGCGAGGGGCGGGGAGCGCGGCAGGGGTGCCGGGCCGGAGAGCTTGGGCGTGGGCGCCGTCGGCGGTGGGGAGGGTGGATCCGGCCAGCAGGCTGGTGGGGATCTCCACCGAGGCGGTGATGCCGGAGCACGGGGTGTTGTGCAAGCGCAGCGTGATCCCGTGGCGGCGGGCCAGGCTGCCCGCCACGTGATGGCCGAGGTAGCGGGACGGGGCGACCGTGAAGGCGGTGCCGTGCTCCAGGCGCTCGTTGGCGGCCCGCAGCTCCGGTGGCGACATGCCGATGCCCTCGTCGATCACCAGCAGCACGTAGTGGCCTGGCTTCATCCAGCCGTTGACCTCGACCGTGAGCTCCGGCGGGGAGAAGCGGAGCGCGTTCTCGATCAGCTCGGCCGTCACATGGGCCAGGTCCGACGCCACCGAGCCGACCACCATGGCCGTGTCCATGGTCGTGATGGTCACCCGGTGGTAGTCCTCGACCTCGCCCACCGCCGCCCGCACGACGTCCACCAGGCTCACCGGCTCGCCCCACTGCCGGGACGCCTCCACGCCCGCCAGCACCAGCAGCGACTCCGCGTTGCGGCGCATGCGGGTGGCGTGGTGGTCGAGGCGGAACAGGTGCTCCAACGTCCCTGTGCGGGTCTCGTTGCGCTCCAGCTCGGTGATGAAGTCGAGCTGGCGGGAGATCAGGTTCTGGTTGCGGCGGGCCAGGTTCACGAAGGCGTCCGCCACGTTGCGGCGCAGCATGGCCTGGTCGACCGCCAGCTCCAGAGCGGCCGACTGCACGACGTTGAGGGTGTCGGCGACGTCGGCCACCTCGTCGCTGGTGCGCACGTTGATCGGCGCCAGCTCGGGCACGTCGACGTCCTCGCCCACCGGGGTGTCGAGCACCTGGCGCACGGCGTTCGGCAGATGGCGCTCGGCCATGGCGATCGACTGGTGCGTGAGCTGCCGGAGGGGTCGGACGATGGAGCGGGACACGAACAGGATGGCGATCACCGCCGCCGCCATCACCGAGAGCGCGGTCGCCAGATACCAGCGGCTCCGGGTTTGGGCCGCCGCGTTCAGCTCCTCGGCGCGCGCCTGGAGGATCCCCGAGGTGTCGTGGATGAAGCCGTAGTAGCTCTCGTCGGGCTTGAGGGAGATGGCGTCGAGCAGAGCCGGGATGTCGACGATGCCGGACTGGACGATCCGGGGCCCCATCTCGATGATGCCGGTCGCCTCGGTTTCGACCTCCAGGTCGCGACCCGCTTGCTCGTACGGTCCCTGGGCCAGGTCGAGGGTCCGGTAGTGGAGCTCCAGCGCCTGCGTGTCGAGCATGGCGGCGTCGGTGATCTCGGCCGGGTCGATCAGCAGGCGGTCGCCGGTCACCGCGCCCAGCAGGCTCACGCGCACGAAGCGGGCGATGGTGTCGACCTCCCGCGATGAGAGGTCGATGAGCTGGACCCCGCGCCGCAGCTCGTGGTCCTCGACCTCGGTGATGACGTCCCTGGTCCGCTCGGACAGCGCCGACACGAGCTCCGTGTACCCGAGGAAGGAGTCCTCGGCCACCTGGTTGAACTCGGTCACGATGTGGGGCCCGTCGTAGGCGTCGACCGACGCCCGCATCTGGTCGACCCGGTCGAGGGCGGCCAGCGCGGGCCCGTAGATGCGGGCCACCTGTCCACCCTTGTCCTCGATCTCGGCCGCGAACGCCTCGCGGGCCGCATCGGTGGCGTCGCGCGCCTCTGTCATGTCGTCCACCGGCAGGTCGACGAGGTCGGTCGCGCCCAGCAGCCACAGGCCGGTGAAGTTGCGCTCGTTCTGGAGGGCGGTGATCAGGCCCGAGGGCCCGATGGCCGCGGTGGCCAGATCGGTCTGGCGCCGCACCTGGTCGGCTCGGTCCAGGCTGCGGACCACTTCCAGCCCGGACACGATCGAGAGCGCGACGAGCGGCACCGCCAGCGCGCCCGCCAGCTTCACCTTGATGGAAACCCGTCGCGGCCCCATGGACACGTCCCCTCCGATTCCCCGACCCGCCGGGGGCTGGACCGACCACCGTGCTCCCCCGTGCACCGATCGCCAATCGGTGGTTCCCCTCGAGGTGCGGCCGGCGCCGCGGCGGTCGCCCCTCCCCAGCGACCCAGTGTCGATCCCCGAGGGCACGCCGCGAGCCGGCGAACCCGTTGTTACCCGTGAGTCTCCGGGAATTCTGGGTCCCCCGTCAAGCGTGTTGGCGCGCTGAGTGATTGACGCCCACGTACCGCCTACGCCGCGTGTCCCTCCTCCACCGGCGAGTCCTCGAACTGGGTCTGGTAGAGCTCGGTGTAACGGCCGCCCGCGGCCAGCAGGTCGGCGTGGGTGCCCCGCTCGATCACTCGGCCCGCCTCGATCACGAGGATGAGGTCGGCCTCCCGCACGGTGGACAGGCGGTGGGCGATGACGATGGACGTCCGCCCCACCAAGGCGTCGGCCAGCGCGGCCTGCACCTCGGCCTCGGAGGTGGAGTCGAGGTGGGCGGTGGCCTCGTCGAGGATGACGACCCGGGGCCGGGCCAGCAGCAGGCGGGCGATGGTGAGCCGCTGGCGCTCGCCGCCGGAGAAGCGGTAGCCCCGCTCGCCCACCACCGTGTCGAGCCCGTCGGGCAGCGACTCGATCAGCGGCGCCAGCCGGGCCGTGCGGAGCGCCGCCCACAGCTCGTCGTCGGTCGCCTCGGGCCGGGCGAAGCGCAGGTTCTCCCGCACCGAGTCGTGGAACAGGTGCCCGTCCTGGGTGACCAGGCCCAGCGTGGCGCGGATGGCCTCGAACGACAGGTCGCGCACGTCGACGCCGCCCAGGCGGACCGCGCCGGCGTCCACGTCGTAGAGCCGGGGCGCCAGCGCGGCGATGGTCGACTTGCCGCTGCCGGACGTGCCCACCAGCGCCACCATGCGACCGGGCTCCACCCGGAACGACACGTCGTGGAGCACCTCGGTGCCGCCGCGGGTGTCCAGCGTGGCCACTTCCTCCAGCGACGCCAGCGACACCCGCCCGGCGCTGGGATAGCTGAAGCGCACCCCGTCGAAGCTGACCGAGACCGGGCCGTCGGGCATGGCGACCGCATCGGGCTTCTCGGTGATCAGCGGCTCCAGGTCCAGCACCTCGAACACCCGCTCGAAGCTGACGACGGCGGTCATGGCGTCGACCCGGGCGCTGGCCAGCGCGGTCAGCGGGGCGTAGAGCTGGGTGAGCAGCAGGGCCAGGGTGACCACCGTGCCGGGCTCGAGCCGGCCCTGGAGCGCCATCCAGCCACCCAGCCCGTACACCAGGGCGAGTGCCAGGGCGGAGACCAGCGCCAGCGCGGTCAGGAACACGTACTGGCCCATGGCCGTGCGCACGCCGATCTCCGCCACCCGCTCGGCCCGCTGGCCGAACTCGGCCTCCTCCCGGGCCGGGCGCCCGAACAGCTTGACCAGGGTGGCGCCCGGGGCGGAGAACCGCTCGGTCATCTGCGTGGTCATGGTGGCGTTGTGGTCGGCCGCTTCCCGCTCCAGATGGGCCAGGCGGGCGCCCATGCGCCGCGCGGGCAGCACGAACAGCGGGAGCAGGATCAGCGCCAGGCCGGTGATCTGCCACGACAGCCGCAGCATCACGGCCAGCGTGAGGATCAGCGTGATCAGGTTGCTGACCACGCCCGACAGCGTCCAGGTGAAGGCCCGCTGCGCGCCGATCACGTCGTTGTTGAGTCGGCTGACCAGCGCGCCGGTGCGGGTGCGGGTGAAGAAGGCGACCGGCATGCGCTGCACGTGGCCGAACACGGCGCGGCGCAGGTCGAGGATGAGGCCTTCGCCGATGCGGGCCGACTGCCAGCGCTCGGCGATCCCCACCACCGCGTCCAGCAGGGCGATCCCGGCGATGAGCACGGCCAGGCCGATGACCCTCGCCTCGCTGTGGCCCTCGACGATCTCGTCCACCACCTGGCCGGCCAGCACCGGCGTGGCCACCGCCAGCAGGGCGGAGGTGACGCTGAGCAGCAGGAACGCCGCCAGGGCCCGGCGGTGGGGCTGGGCGAAGGCCCAGATGCGGCGCAGGGTGGCCCGGCTGAAGGCGCGCCGCGGCTGTTGCCCCTGCATGGCGCTCTCCAGCGCCATCCAGTGGCTGAAGTCCATCTGCATGGCGCTCAGGAAACCAGTTAAACCCTGCTTTAGGTCAAGCGGGTTCGACGTTCATGGGCTCAGGCGGTTGAGGTCCCGGGGGAAGAGGGTCACCTCGCGGATGTTGGCCGCGCCCACGAGCCGAGCGGTCCAGCGCTCCAGCCCGATGGCGAAGCCGCCGTGGGGCGGCATGCCGTAGCGGAAGGCGTCGAGGTAGCCGGCCAGCGGGCCGGGATCCTGGTCGCCCAGGGCGGCGATGACGTCGTCGTAGCGGTGGAGCCGCTGACCGCCGGTCACGAGCTCGATGCCCCGGAACAGCAGGTCGAAGCTGTTGGTGAACCCGGGACGGGCCGGATCGGGGTGGGTGTAGAACGGCCTCTTGGCCGCTGGGTACCCGGTCACGAAGACGAAGTCGGACCCGTGCTCGCGCCGCGCCCACTCGCCGATCCAGCGCTCGTGGGCCGGGGCGAGGTCGGCCTCGCCCACGGTGGGCTCGCCGGTGCCGGCCTCGATCATGTGCTGGGCGGCGGTGAAGTCGACGCGGGGGATCTCGGCCGGGACCTCCGGCGGCGCGACGTCCAGCGCGGCGACCGCGTCGACCATCCCCGCCAGGGTGGAGCGCAGCACGGCCATCACGTCCGTGTGGTCGCCGATGAACCCCAGCTCGGCGTCGAGGGAGACGTACTCGGCCAGGTGGCGGGCGGTGTCGTGAGGCTCGGCCCGGAAGACCGGCCCGACCTCGTAGACCCGCTCCAGCACGCCCACCATGGTCTGCTTGTAGAACTGCGGGCTCTGGGCCAGGTACGCCCGCCGCCCGAAGTAGTCGACGGCGAACACGTTGGCGCCGGTCTCGGTGGCCGACGCCACCAGCTTGGGGGTGTGGACCTCGGTGAAGTCGAGGGCGTCGAGTGCGGCCCTGAACCCGGCCACGGACGCGGCCGCGACCTTGATGATGGCCCGTCGCCGGGGATGGCGCAGGGCCGCGGCGGCATGGTCGAGCAGGGTGGGGAGCTGGGCGTTCAGCTCGGGCCGGCGGAGCTCGAACGGCGGTGGCGGTCCCGACGGCCGGGCGATCACCTGGACGCGGGGGCCGTGGATCTCGACCCCGCCCGGTGCCTGGTCCGAACGCACCGCGGTGCCCTCCACCGCGACGACCGTCTCGGGTGCCAGGCCGTCCAGCTCCGCCCGCAGGCCGGCGTCCTCCACGACCACCTGCACGATCCCGCGGCGGTCTCGCACCAGGACGAACGCCACCCGGGCCAGCTGGCGCTGGTGGTGGAGCCAGCCTGCGACCCGCACCGACTCGCCGACCCGCCCCACCAGGTCGGTGCTGAGGACACGTTCCTCCATGGGCGGGTGAGGGTAGGTTGCGGCCGTGATCTCGGCCGACGATTTCCTCTGGTACGTCGACGAGGCCCTGAACGGGATGGTCGCCATCGTCGAGTCGCTGGGCGACGAGGGCGCCAACCGCTGTCCGGACCTGCCCGGCGCCAACTCGGCCTACGCCATCCTGTTCCACTGCCTCGGCGTGATGGAGTACTGGGGCGGCCAGGTGGTGGCGGGCCGCACCATCGAGCGCGACCGGGATGCCGAGTTCCGGGCGACGGGCTCCGTGTCCGACCTGGTCGCCCGCGCGCGCCGAGCCCGCGCCCAGCTGGTCGAGGACATGGCGGGCCTCGACCCCGCCGCCCCGCCCCGCCGGCCGCTGGCGCCGGACGACCCGGACGCCGGGTTGCCGATCGCCCGCACCCAGGGCGGCGCGCTCATCCACATCTACGAGGAGCTGGCCCAGCACCAGGGGCAGATGGAGCTGACCCGCGATGTGATCCGGTCAGCGGGGTAGGTGCTTGGCCACCCGCAGCAGCTTGGTGAACCGCTCCGCGTAGCCCGACGGGTCGCCGGTGGGATCGGTGAGCCGCTCGGCCAGCCGGGAGCGCACCGCGATCGTCTGCGGCTCGGTGTACTTGAGCAGGCCCTCCCGGCCGTGGCGCCGGCCCAGGCCCGAGGCCTTCATGCCGCCCATCGGGGCGTCCACGCTGGCCCACGCCGACGCGTAGCCGTCGTTGACGTTGACCGTGCCGGCCTGGAGGCGGCGGGCGATGGCCCGGCCCCGGTGCGTGTCACCGCAGAACACGCTGGCGTTGAGCCCGTAGTCCGAGTCGTTGGCCCGGGCCACGGCCTCGTCGTCCGATGCCACCGGGTAGACGGCCACCACCGGGCCGAAGGTCTCGCCTCGGCACACGTCCATCTCCGGCGTGACCCCGGCCAGCACGGTGGGCTCGAAGAACAGCGGTCCCAGGTCGGGACGGGCCTTGCCCCCGGCCACCAGCCGGGCGCCCTTGGCCCGTGCGTCCTCGACATGCGCCGTGACCTTGTCCAGCTGGTCCTGCGACGCCAGGGGGCCGACCTCGGGACCGTACGCCTGCTCGGCGCCGAGGCGCAGGGCGGCCGTCCGGGCGCCGAACGCCTCGGTGAACTCGTCCGCGATGGAGTCCTCGACGTAGATGCGCTCGATGGAGATGCACAGCTGGCCGGTGTTGGCGAACGAGCCGACCACCGCGCCCTCGACCGCCCGCGCCAGCTCGACGTCACCGGTGATGATCATGGCGTTCTTGCCGCCCAGCTCGGCCGACACGCCGATGAGCTGCTCGCCCGCCTGGCGGGCCACGCTGCGGCCGGTGGCGGTCGAGCCCGTGAACATCATGTAGTCGGCGGCCTCGATGATGGCCGTGCCGACGGTGCGGCCCGGTCCGGTCACGATCTGGACGAGGCCTGCGGGCAGCCCGGCCTCCTCGAGCAGTTCGAAGGCGCGGATGGCGGTGAACGGGGTCTGGGAGTCGGGCTTGATGACGATGCCGTTGCCCGCCACCAGGGCGGCGATGGCGTCGGAGGTGGAAAGCACGAGCGGGTAGTTCCACGGCGAGATCACGCCCACGATGCCCTTGGGCAGGTGGTGGACCCGGGTGGACACGAGGCCGGGCAGCGCGCTGAGGGCCCGCTTGGGCCGCAGGGCGCGGGGTGCCAGGCGGGCGTAGTACCGGGCGGTGACCGCCTGGTCCATGATCTCCTCGAACGCCCACACGCGGGCCTTGCCGTTCTCGGCCTGGATGAGGTCGAGCAGCTCGCCCTGCCGGTCGAGCACCAGGTCGTGGTAGCGCAGCAGCACCGCGGCCCGCTCGCGCACCGGGCGATCGGCCCACTGCCGCTGGGCCTCGCGGGCGCGGGCGAAGGCCGCGGTCACGTCCTCGGCGGTGCCGATCGGCACCTCGCCCAGCACCTCGGCGGTGAGCGGGGACACGACTTGGTGCCGCTCCCGGCCGTCACCCACCGCCACCCGGGTGGCCAGCCGGTCGGTCTCGGCCCGGTCCGGCCGGAGGGGCGGGACCGGTGCCTCGGCGGCATCCTGTGGCGCGGTACCGGCGGTGTGGGGATCGGTGGTGGTCATCCAGGCCTCCTCGCGGCGAGGTGGACGGTCGCCGCCCACGGTAGCGACCAGGGTTGCGGTGCACCCCGGCCGGCGCCCCATGCTGGTCCGGTGACCACGTCGATACCCATGCCCGCCGCCGTCGACCGCATGGCGTGGGCCGTCGAGCAACTGGGGCTGTCGCGGTCGTCCCGGATGCTGGAGGTCGGTTGCGGCCACGGCCGGGCGCTGACCCTGGCGTGTGACCTGGTGGCGCCCGGGCCCGGCGGCCATGTCACGGCGGTGGACCGGTCGCCGAGGATGGTGGCGGCCGCCGGCCGCCGCAACGCGGCGTGGGTGTCGGCCGGGCTGCTGACGTTGCTCACCGGCTCGTTCCCGGGCGTCGCGCTCGACCCGGGCGCCTTCAGCCACGTGTTCGCGTTCAACGTGCGGGCGATGGAGTCGGCTCCGGCGCTGGCCGAGGCCCGCCGGGTCCTGGCCCCGGGCGGGACGCTGGCGCTCGTCGCGCAGCATCCCACTCCGGCCCGCACGGCGGCCGCGGTGGCCGCGGTCCGGGACGCGCTGGCCGCCGCCGGCCTGCGGGTCGTGGCCGAGCCCCGGGCGTCGCTCGACCCCTACCCGGTGGCTGCCGTGGTGGCGGTGTCCCCGTGAGGACGGTCCTCGCCATCGGCATCGGCGCCGGCGACCCGGACCAGGTCACCGTCGAGGCCATCCGGGCCCTCAACCGCACCGATGTCTTCTTCGTGATGGACAAGGGCTCGGCCACGTCCGACCTGGTGGCGATGCGCCGCACGATCTGCGAGCGCTACATCGACGACCCGTCGTACCGGGTGGTCGAGGTCCCGGACCCGCCCCGGGACCTGTCCGGGCCGTCGTATGCCGGCGACGTCGGGGCCTGGCACGACAAGCGGGTGGCGCTCTACGAGGTCCTGCTGCTCAACCAGCTGGCCGACCGCGAGGTGGGGGCGTTCCTCGTGTGGGGCGACCCGGCTCTCTACGACAGCACGCTCCGGGTGCTGGACGGCGTCGCCGCCCGCGGGGCGGTGTCGTTCCGGGTCGAGGTGATCCCCGGCATCAGCAGCATCCAGGCCCTCGCCGCCGCCCACCGCATCGCCCTCCACGGCGTCGGTCGCCCGGTCCACGTCACCACGGGCCGCCGCCTCGCCACCGACGGCTGGCCCGACGGCGTGGACGACCTGGTGGTCATGCTCGACGGCGACTGCAGCTTCACCACCGTCGACCCGGCCGGCGTCACCATCTACTGGGGCGCCTACCTGGGCAC
>DASRJN010000580.1:0-7755 GCA_035649455.1 Acidimicrobiales bacterium | reverse complement strand
TCACTGGGCAGGAAGCTCATCGACAGCGGCATCCCGCGGGGGATAACCGCGCCGTCGATGACCAGCGTCTCCAGCGGGATGATGTCGAGCAGGACCCGCTCCGGCGAGTTGTCGAAGGCGATGAGCTGGCACAGGGTCATGTCACACCGCACAGGATCCGGCCACGTCGCCCAGCGTGCCTCGCAGCTTGGCCAGGCTGGCCCGCAGGAGGCGGGACACCTGGACCTGGCTCACGCCTACGAGGTCGGCGATCTGGGACTGGGTGAGGCCGCCCATGAAGCGCAGCTCGACGATGCGCCGCTCGCGGGCGGGCAGCTCGGCCAGCAGGCGCTGCACGGTGGCGGTGGCGTCGACGGCGTCGAGGGCACCGTCGACTCCGCCCAGCGTCGTGAGGTCGTCCACCTCACCGTCATCGCCGGTCGCGGCCAGAGGGGTCTTGCGGTAGCAGCGGGCCGCTTCGAGCGCCTCCAGCACGTCCTCGACGGCGACGCCCGCGTGGCCGGCGATCTCGTCCACGGTGGGGGAGCGCCCCAGCATCTGGCCCAGCTCGTTCACCGCCACCTTGACGGTGTGCTGGAGGTCCTTGGCCCGGCGGGGCACGTGCACCGCCCATGTGGTGTCCCGGAAGTGGCGCCGCAGCTCACCGGTGATGGTGGGCACGGCGAAGGTGGCGAAGGTGGCGCCGAAGTCGGGGTCGAACCGCTCGACCGCCTTGAGCACGCCGAGCAGCGCGACCTGGATCAGGTCGTCGAGCGGCTCGCCCTTGTTGGCGAAGCGCTTGGCGCAGTGGAGGGCCAGCCAGCGGTGGTCCTCGATCAGCTTGTTGCGCAACTGGCGGTCGCCGGTGGCTCGGTAGCGTCGGAACCGCTCGGGGTCCTCGTGCCGGTCCGGCTCGTCGGTCGCCGCCTCATCGCCGTCGCCGGTGCGGCGGGCGCGGCGTGGCTGCGACTGGGCAGTCGAGTCGAGGGCGGTCATGGACGTCTGCACGGGTGCCTCCGCGGTTGTGCGTGGGCTTCGTTACACGGCCAGCTACCCGCTGGCGGCGGCGTTACACCCGAAATCGGCCCGGTAGCCTCTGCGCCCGTGGACCTGGGCATCACCGGACGCCGGGCGGCCGTGGCCGCCGCATCCGCGGGGTTGGGCCTGGGGTGCGCCCGGGCCCTGGTGCGCGAGGGCGTCCACGTGGCCATCTGCGGCCGCGAAGCCGGGCGGGTCGACGCCGCCGTGGCCGCGCTGCAGGCCGACGCCCGCGGTGGCGCGGCCGTGACAGGCGTGGTGGCGGACGTGTCGACCGTCGCGGGGGCAACAGGATTCGTGACCGACGCGGCCGCCGCGCTGGGCGGGGTCGACATCCTGGTGACCAACGCCGGCGGGCCCCCTCCGGGGACGTTCGCGTCGACCGACCTCGACGCCTACGCGCCGGCGCTGGAGCTCAACCTGCTGTCGACCGTGGCGATGTGCCAGGCCGCGGTGCCGGCCATGGCCGAGCGCGGCTGGGGCCGGGTGGTGGCCATCACGTCGATCACCGTGCGCCAGCCCGCGGCCATGCTGATCCTGTCCAACACCGCCCGCGCGGGTGCCACCGCGTTCCTCAAGACCCTGGCCACCGAGGTGGCGCCCCGCGGCGTCACCGTCAACTCGGTCCAGCCCGGCCTGCACGCCACCGACCGCCTCCTGCAGTTGCACGGGGGCGACGTGTCGGGCGTGGGCGCCACCTTGCCCGCGGGTCGGGTGGGTGATCCCGACGACTTCGGCGCGGCGGTGGCGTTCCTGTGCTCGCAGCCCGCCGGGTTCATCACCGGAGCCGCGCTGCAGATCGACGGCGGGGCCTACCCGGGCCTGCTCTAGCGTTCGTCAGAGGGGAAGAACCGCGATGGCACTACGGCATGTCGTGATGTTCCGCTTCGCACCGGAAGTCACCGAGACCCAACGGGCTCGGCTCGCGGACGAGCTGCGCAAGCTGCCCGGCGCCATCCCCGAGATCGCCACCTACACGGTGGGCACCGACGCGGGCCTGGTCGAGGGCAACTGGGACTTCGCCGTCGTGGGCGACTTCGCCTCGACGGAGGACTGGCAGGTCTACCGCGACCACCCGGTCCATCAGGCCGTGATCGCCGACCACGTCCGCCCGCTCGTGACCGAGCGCGCGGCAGCCCAGATAGTCACCCCCTGAGAGGGTTCGCCGGGGGCCGGAGCCCCCGGGCGAGTCCCTGGGTCAGTCGACGCGCAACTTGCTCGTCAGCTCTTCGCGGCGAGCCTCGAAGTCGTCGAATGTGATCTTCCCGTCGTCGAAAGCGGCGTGCAGGTCGGCGAGTTGGGCCAGGACCGTGGCCTGGTCGGCCTCGGACGTCTGGCCCGCACCGTCGTCGGAGTCGTCATCCTGCTCGGCCCGCTCGGCCTTCCGCTCGAGCTTGGCCTGAGCTTTGGCCTGCTTGTCGCGGTCACGCTGGAGCTTGCCGAAGGTGGTACGCCGCCGTGACACGCCTACTCAGACCACCCGGACGTTCTGAGCCTCGTCGCCCTTGCGACCCGGCCCGACCTCGAATTCGACCTGCTGGCCGGCTTCGAGGGAGCGGTAGCCGCTGCCCTGGATGTTCGAGTAGTGGACGAAGACGTCGTCCTCGCCGTCACGGGAGATGAAGCCGTAGCCCTTCTCTGCATTGAAGAACTTGACGGTGCCGACTGCCATGGTGATTTTGCCTATCTGTCCTGTTCCAGCCGATCGGGCGTACTTCGAGCGTCGATCGTGCGACGACGAGGCTACGCCGTCGCGCCACCAAGTGCGCGCTTTGTAGCGTGAAGGTGATGGTTCCCGAGGTCGAGCGAGACACAGTGGCCCTCGCCCGGCGCTTCGCCGAGGCGGGCGAGGCCGAACGTTCGCGGGTCTTCGCCATGTCGTGGTGGAGCGAGCGGGTCATGGACTGGGCCATGGCGCGGCCTGCGTTCAAGACCCAGCTCTTCCGCTTCGTCGACGTGTTCCCCGCGCTGCGCAACGACGCCGAAGTGGCCCGCCACCTGCGCGAGTACTTCGCCGGCGTGGATGTGCCCCGCATGCTGGAGGCGGGCATCGGCGTCGCCGACCGCATGCCGCTCGGCGACCGGGTCGCCGCCCGGGTGGCGCGGCGCAACATCCGGCGCATGGCGCAACAGTTCATCGTGGGGGCCACCCCGGCCGAGGCGGTGGAGGGCCTGCACCGGCTGTGGCGCAGCGGGAGCGCCTTCACCGTCGACGTGCTGGGGGAGCGGACCGTGGTGGGCGGCGAGGCCGACCGCTACGCGGCCAAGGTGGCGGCGCTGGTCACCGCGCTGTCCGACGCCAGTGCCGGCTGGGCGCCCGACGACCACCTCGAGCGGGACGACACCGGGCCGCTCGCCCGGGTCAACGTCAGCGTCAAGCCCACCGCGCTGGCCACCCACTACGAGCCGCTCAGCCGCGACGTGGGCCTGGCCGGCGCCAAGGAGCGCCTGCGGCCCCTGCTGCGGCTCGCCCGCGAGCGGGGGGCCTTCGTCAACGTCGACATGGAGCATTACGACGCCAAGGACCTGACGCTGGCGCTGTTCCGGGACCTGCTGTCGGAGGACGAGTTCGCCACCCTGCCGGCCGGCATCGTCATCCAGGCCTACCTGCGCGACAGCCGGGACGACCTGGCCGACCTCATCGCCTGGTCGTCGCGGCGGCCCGAGCCCATCACCGTCCGGCTGGTCAAGGGCGCGTACTGGGACGCGGAGACCGTGCACGCCCGGGCCGAGGGCTGGCCGGTGCCGGTGTTCGAGGACAAGGCCGAGACCGACGCCAACTACGAGCGCTGCGTTCGCCTCCTGCACGACCACCACGGGGAGGTGCGGGCCGCCTTCGGGTCGCACAACCTGCGCTCGCTGGCCTATGCCGTCAGCTACGCGCAGTACCGGGGCATCCCTGACACCGGCTACGAGGTGCAGATGCTCTACGGCATGGCCGAGCCCATGCACGCGGCCATGCGCCGGATGGGGCTGCGGCTGCGGGTGTACGCCCCGGTGGGCGAGCTGGTCCCGGGCATGGCCTATCTGGTCCGGCGGCTGCTGGAGAACACGGCCAACGAGTCCTTCGTGCGCCATCGCTTCGCCGAGGGGCGGGCGCTCGACGAGCTGCTGGCGGCGCCGCGGGTCGACGAGCTGCCCGGGCCCACGCGGCCGCTGTCGCGCTCCACCACGAATCCGGGCAACCCGGGGCCTTACCGGCCCGAGCCGGTGTCGGAGTGGCGGCGGGCCTCGGCGCGGGCGGCCATGACCGGCGCGCTGGCCGGCGTCGGCCAGGTGCTGGGCTCGCCCGTGCCGGCGCTCATCGCCGGCGAGCAGGTCACCACTGCGGCCACCATCGCCTCGGTCGACCCGGCCGAGCCGACCACACTGGTGGCCGAGGCGGCCTCGACCAGCGCGGCCGATGCCGATCGGGCCGTGGCCGCGGCGCTGGAGGCGGCGGAAGCATGGCGCCACCGCCCGGTGACCGAGCGGGCCGCGGTGCTGTTCCGGGCCGCCGCCTGGATGCGGGAGCGTCGCGCCGCCCTCGCCGCCCTGGAGGTGATGGAGGCCGGCAAGCCCTGGGACCAGTGCGACGCCGACGTGTGCGAGGCGATCGACTTCTGCGAGTACTACGGGCGCGAGATGCTACGCCTGGACGCAGCGTCAGCCGAGCTCGTCGAGTCGCCCCCCGGGGAGGCCAACCGCCTCTACTACCAGGGCAAGGGCGTGACCGCGGTGATCGCCCCCTGGAACTTCCCGCTCGCCATCCCCACCGGCATGACCGTGGCCGCGCTCGTAGCGGGCAACCCCGTCATCCTCAAGCCCGCCGAGCAGACCCCGCTGGTGGCCTGGCGGCTGATCGAGGCGCTGGTGGCCGCGGGGGCCCCGCCGGGCGTGGTCCAGTTCCTGCCCGGGTTGGGCGAGGTGGTGGGCGTGCGCCTGGTCGAGCACCCAGACGTGGCGGTGATCGCCTTCACCGGCTCTCGCGCCGTGGGCCTGTCCATCGTGGCCGACGCCGCGAACACGCCGCGGGGCCAGCGCCACGTCAAGCGGGTCATCGCCGAGATGGGCGGCAAGAACGCGCTGATCGTGGACGCCGATGCCGATCCCGACCAGGCGGTCCCGGGCGTGGTCATCTCCGCTTTCGGGTACGCGGGCCAGAAGTGCTCGGCCGCCAGCCGGCTGATCGTCGTCGGAGGCGTCTACGACGAGATCGTGGCCCGGGTGGTGGGCGCTGCCCGCGAGCTGGTGGTCGGGCACCCGCAGCGGCCCGAGGTCCAGGTCGGTCCGGTCATCGACGAGGACGCCCACAAGCGCATCCTGCGCACGCTGGAGGGCGCAGCCGACCAGGGCGAGGTGCTGCTGGGCCACGGCGAGGTGCCCGAGCCGGGCTACTTCGTGCCGCCCACGGTGGTGGCCGTGGATGACCCCGACGTGCCCATCGCCCGCGACGAGATCTTCGGCCCGGTGCTCACCGTCTTGAGGGCGGCGGACATGGACGAGGCCCTCGCCCTGGCCAACCGATCGGAGTACGCGCTCACCGCCGGGATCTACTCCCGCTCGCCCTCCGCCATCGCCCGGGCCGCGGCCGAGCTGCGGGCAGGCAACGTGTACGTCAACCGCCACATCACCGGAGCGGTCGTGGGCCGCCAGCCGTTCGGCGGCTACGGCCTGTCGGGGATCGGCTCCAAGGCGGGCGGGCCGGACTACCTGCTGCAGTTCCTCGACCCTCGGGTGGTCACCGAGAACACCCTGCGCCAGGGCTTCGCCCCCGACAGCTGAGGCCGGACAGCTCAGCCGGCCGCGGTGCGCTCGATGGGCTGGACGTCGATGGCCAGCTCGACGAGGGGCAAGACGCGGTGGTGGAGCTGCTCGGTGAGCGCGATCTGCGTGGCGGTGCGGCCGATCCCCTGGGCCTCCAGGATGCGGTTGATGACCCGTTGGAGGTGGTCGTTGGTGTGGGCCACCACCCGGCAGTGCAGGTCGCCGGGCCCGGTCACCGTGTGGACCTCCAGCACTTCGGGGATCTCCCGCAGGTGCGAGCAGACGTCGTCCAGCCGGCCCTGGGTGATCTCCAGGCTCACGAACGCCAGCACCTGGTACCCCATGGCCCGCAGGTCCAGGTCGGGGTCGAAGCCCGAGATGATGCCCCGCTGCTGGAGCTTGTCGAGCCGGGCCTGTACCGTCCCCCTCGCCACCCCGAGCTGCCTGGCCAGCTCCATCACCCCGGCGCGGGGCGTGTCGCACATCGCCCTGATCAGCCGGGCGTCGAGCGCGTCGATTCCGGTGGGCAACATGAGCAAGTTGTCTACCACGTTTCCGCGCTTGCTGACCGGATCGCGCAGTATCTGTCACTTGTATTGACGTTCCGCGCGCGTGGGCCTTACCTGGGATCCGCAGTTCGATCAGGGAGGCGAAGACCATGGCGAGCCCGGCGACGGCCCCGGACCAGGACCGCTCGGACGCGACGAGCGCACCCTCGCTCGGCGGCATCGACCACGTGGAGTGGTGGGTGGGCAACGCGCGCGCGTTCGCGGCGTTCCTGGCCTCCGCGTTCGGCTTCGAGGTCGTGGCCTATGCCGGCCCCGAGACCGGCCGGCGCGACCGGGTGTCCCACGTGCTGCAGCAGGGCCGGATCCGCTTCCTGGTCACCGGGGCGCTCACGCCCGACTCGCCGATCGCCGAGCACGTCCGCACCCACGGCGACGGCGTGCGCGACATCTGCTTCCTGGTCGACGACGCCGAGGCCGCCTACGCCGCCGCCCTGGCCCGGGGCGCGCTGCCGGAGCGCCCGCCCGCGATCGACACCGACGAGCACGGCGCCATCCACCACTCGGCCATCCGCACCTACGGCGAGACCGTGCACACCTTCCTCGACCGCTCCGCCTACACCGGCGAGTTCGCCCCCGGCTTCGGGCCTCCGCAGCTCCCGGCGGTGAGCGGCCTCCCGGTCGGGCTGACCCGCTTCGACCACATCGTGGCCAACGTCGAGCGAGGCCACCTCGACCAGTGGGTGGGCTACTACGAGGAGGTCCTGGGGTTCGACCCCCTGGTCCACTTCGACGACGACCAGATCTCCACCGAGTACTCCGCCCTCATGTCCACGGTGGTGTGGAACCACGACAAGGTGGTCCTGCCCATCAACGAGCCGGCCGAGGGGCGGCGCAAGAGCCAGATCGAGGAGTACCTCGACTACTACCGGTCACCTGGGGTCCAGCACATGGCGCTGCACACGCCCGACATCGTGACCGCCGTGCGGGCCATGCGGGACCGGGGCGTCCGGTTCCTGACCGTCCCGCCCGAGTACTACGACGACGCCCGCGAGCGCCTCGCCGGGGTCGACCTGCCGTGGGAGGACCTGGCCGCGCTGGGCGTGATGGTCGACCGCGACGAGGACGGCCACCTGCTGCAGATCTTCACCGAGAACTTGTGCGACCGGCCGACCGTGTTCTTCGAGATCATCCAGCGCGCCGGGGCCAAGGGCTTCGGTGCGGGCAACTTCAAGGCCCTGTTCGAGGCCATCGAGCGAGCCCAGGCCGCCCGCGGCAACCTCTAGCGCTAGTCGAGGTCGGCCCCACCGAGCCGCTGCACCACCACGACCGACCCGTCGCCCAGCGCGATGGCGTCGGCGGTCTCGGGCCCGGTGTCGACCTCGGGCGGCGGGAACAGGAAACCGAGCCGCGAGGCCTGCGCAGCCGCGTGCGCCACGGTCGCCTCCAGGTGCTCTACGGCAGCATCATGATCGAGCCCCTGTGT
>DASRJN010000579.1:0-7494 GCA_035649455.1 Acidimicrobiales bacterium | reverse complement strand
CTTGCGGTGATGCGGGCCGGCTCGGGGAGCGCCGGCCCGCATCACGCGCATCCCACGAGCCCAACAGCCGGAGGCCCACACTGTGGACCACATCGCATCACTCCTCCTGGGCCTCGGTGCCGGTGGGGTGTACGCCGCCCTCGCCCTGGCGCTGGTCATCACCTACCGCGCCTCGGGCGTCCTGAACTTCGCCACCGGGGCGATGGCGCTGTACGTGGCCTACACCTACGCCGGCCTCCGCCGGGGTGAGCTGCTCGTGCCCATCCCCGGGCTCCCGAAGACCGTTGACCTCGGCCAGGAGCTCGGGTTCTGGCCGGCTGTGCTCATTTCGATGGTCGTGGCCGCCGTGCTCGGTGCGCTCCTCTATGTGCTGGTGTTCCGCCCGTTGCGCGACGCGCCGCCGCTGGCCAAGGCGGTGGCGTCACTCGGCGTCCTGGTGATCATCCAGGGCACGCTGGCCATCCGCCAGGGCACCAACGCGGTCAGCGTGCGGGCCATCTTCCCCGCCGAGCGCTGGGAGTGGGGCGACGTGATCGTGCTGTCCGACCGGTTCTACCTGGCGGTCACCGTCGTGGGGCTGGCGCTGCTGGTCGGGGCCGGGTACCGGTTCACGCGCTTCGGGCTGCTGACGCGCGCCACCGCCGAATCGCAGACGGGGGCCTACGTCTCGCGTGTCTCGCCCGACCGCATCGCGCTGGTCAACTGGATGATCAGCGCCATGGTGGCCGGTATCGCCGGCATCCTCATCGCTCCGGTGAACCCGCTGACGCCCGTGACCTACACGCTGTTCGTCGTCCCCGCGCTGGCTGCGGCGGTGGTCGGGCGGTTCCAGTACCTGGTGCCGATCGTGGCCGCCGGCCTCGCCATCGGCATGCTGCAGTCCGAGGCGCTGTCGCTGGTCGGCGACCACTCGTGGATGCCCCAGACCGGGGCGGCCGAGCTGGTGCCGCTGATCGTGATCATGGTGGCTCTCCTGGTGGTCGGGGGTGGGATGCCCGTGCGCGGCGGGCTCATCCGCCAGCGACTGGGCCGGGCGCCCCGCCCGCGGTCGCTGCTGGGCCCCACGGTGGTCGGCACGCTCGTGGGCATCGGGGCCCTGGTGCTGACGCAGGGGACGTGGCGGGCCGCCATCATCGCCACGTTCATCGCCGCCATCATCGGGCTCTCGCTGGTGGTCGTGACGGGGTATGCCGGCCAGGTCTCGCTGGCCCAGCTGGCGCTGGCCGGGACGGCCGCCTTCACGCTCAGCTACCTCACCGAGAGCTGGGACATGCCGTTCCCCATCGCCCCGGTGCTGGCCGCTCTGGTGGCCACCGCCATCGGCGTCGTGGTCGGGCTGCCGGCGCTGCGGCTGAGCGGCCTCACCCTCGGCGTGGTCACGCTGGCCCTCGCGTATGCCATCGAGGCCGTGTGGTTCCGCAACGCCGACATCGTCCCCAGCTCGGGGGCCCGCATCTCGTCGCCGTCGCTGTTCGGGATCGACCTGGGCATCGGGTCCGGCCAGGAGTTCCCGAGGATCGAGTTCGGCCTCGTGTGCCTCGCCACGCTGGTGGCGGTGGCCGTGGGCGTGGCCGCCCTGCGGCGCAGCACGCTCGGGTCGGCGATGCTCGCAGTCCGCGCCAACGAGCGCTCGGCCGCCGCGGCCGGCGTCAACGTCGTCCGGGTGAAGGTCCTCAGCTTCGCCCTGGCGTCGTTCATCGCCGGGCTGGGCGGCAGCCTGCTGGCCTACCGGCGGGGGGTCGTCACCTTCGACTCCTTCACCGCCATCGGCGGCCTGGCGCTGCTGTCCACCGCCTACCTCGCCGGCATCACGTCGGTCTGGGGCGGCATCAACGCCGGCATCCTGGCTGCGTCGGGCATCACGTTCATCGCCCTGGACCGCTGGGTGAACCTGGGCGAGTGGTTCGCGGTCATCAACGGCGTGCTGCTCATCGTGACCCTCATCGCCAACCCCGAGGGCATCGCGGCGGCGGGCCACGAGATCGCCGACCGCTGGGCCCGCTGGAAGGCGGGCCGGCGCGCGGGCGAGGTGGTGGCCGAGCGCCCGGCGGTGGCGCCCGTCCCGGCCCCGGCCGTGGCCGCGGTGGACGGCGCCGGGAGCGCCCTGCGGGTCGACCACCTCACCGTCCGCTACGGCGGCGTCGTCGCCGTGAGCGACGTGTCGCTCCGGGTCGAGCCGGGCCAGATCGTGGGCCTCATCGGGCCCAACGGAGCCGGCAAGACCAGCGTCATCGACGCGGTCACCGGCTTCGCCCCCGCCGAGGGGTCCGTCGAGCTCGCCGGACGGAGCCTGGCCGGGCTCGCGCCGCACGTTCGCGTGCGCGCCGGCCTCGCCCGCACGTTCCAGTCCCTCGAGCTCTACGACGACCTGTCGGTCGAGGAGAACGTCAGCGTGGCCGCGGTCGGCGGGCGGCAGGCCGAGCGCCGCGCCAAGGTGGCGCGCGCCCTCGCCGGCGTCGGCATCGCGGGGCTGGCCGAGCGCTCGGCGGGCGAGCTGAGCCAGGGCGAGCGCCAGCTCGTGTCGATCGCGCGCGCCTGTGTCGGCGAGCCCGCGGTCCTGCTGCTGGACGAGCCGGCCGCCGGCCTCGACAGCGACGAGAGCACCTGGCTCGGGGACCGGATCCGCAGCATCGGCACGGCGGGCACCGGCCTGCTGCTGGTCGATCACGACGTGAACCTGGTGCTAGGCGTCTGCGACCACGTGTACGTCCTCGACTTCGGAAAGGTGATAGCCGAGGGCCCACCGGAGGCGATCCGCGCCGATCGCACGGTGGCCGCCGCCTATCTCGGCACGATGCACGACGCCGAGGCGGTGACGGCATGAGTGTCCAGGACGTCACCACCACCATCCCCCGGTTCGAGTGCCAGGGCTTCACCGGCGGGCGGGGCTCGACCGTCGTGTTCCGCGACGTCGATCTCGGGGTACAGGCCGGCACGGTGCTCGCGCTGCTGGGGCCGAACGGCGCCGGCAAGTCGACGCTGCTGCTGACGCTGGCCGGGCTGCTCCCGGCCCGCGCCGGAGAGGCCCGCGTCGACGGGGTCGCGCTCCGCAACGGCAATGCGGTTGCCGCCAGCCGGGCCGGGGTCGTCCTCGTCCCCGACAACCGTTCGCTGTTCCCCTCGCTGACCGTCGAGGAGAACCTGGCCGTCGCCCGGCAGCGGGGAGGCCCCGCGCCCCGCGAGCTCGTCGAGGTGTTCCCCGCGCTGGAGAAGCGTTGGCGCCTCGCGGCCGGTGCGCTCTCGGGCGGGGAGCAGCAGATGCTCGCCATGGCTCGGGCCCTCATCCAGCAGCCCAAGGTCCTGCTCGTCGACGAGATGAGCATGGGGCTGGCGCCGCTGGTGGTCGAGGCACTGTTCGCCACGGTTCGCCGCATCGCACGCGACCACGGGGCGGCCATCGTCCTGGTCGAGCAGCACGTCAAGCTGGCGCTCGGCGTGGCCGACGAGGCCGCGGTGCTCAACCGGGGCGCCATCGTCCTGCAGGGAGGCGCCCAGGAGCTGGGCCAGGACGCCAAGACGCTGGAACGCGCCTATCTCGGTGAGCTGGAGGTCGCGGGCGGGCCTACCGCATGACCACGGTCGGCATCGCCACCGGGGCGGCGCGGGGCATGGGCCTGGCCTGCGCCCGGCGGATGCCGGACCTGGTGGACGTGGTGCTGCTGGTGGACCGGGACGAGGCGGGCGTGGCCGCCGCCGCGGCCGCTCTGGCGGCAGAGGGCGCCAGGGTCGAGCCGGTGGTGGCCGACGTGACCGACGGCGACGCCCTGGCCCGCCTGGCGGAGCGCAGCGCCGAGCTGGGCACCCTGCGGGCGGTCGCCCACGCCGCGGGCGTGTCGCCGACCATGGACGACTGGCGCGCCATGTTCGCGGTCGACCTGGTAGGCACGGCCCGGCTGGCCGAGGCGTTGCGCCCGCTGGCCACGGCCGGGACCGCCCTGGTGTGCTTCGCCTCCATGGCCCCGGTGCTCGGCATCCGCGAGCCGCACGCCGAGGCCGATGCGGCCCTGGACGAGCCGCTCGACGGGCGCCTGCTCGACCGCATCCACGCCGCCCTCGGGCCCACGGTCGAGGACCCGGGCATGGCCTACGCCTGGGCCAAGCGGGGCGTCCAGCGCTTCGTGCAGGCCGAGGCGGTGCGCCTGGGCCCGCTCGGAGCCCGGGCCTGCTCGGTGTCGCCCGGCGTCATCGACACGGAGATGGGGCGCCAGGAGCGGGCCGAGCACTCGTTCATGGACATCCTGGTGGAGCGGACCCCGCTGGGGCGGATGGGCCAGCCCGAGGAGCTGGCGGCCGTCGTCGCCTTCCTGCTGTCGGACGAAGCGAGCTTCCTCACCGGCACGGACGTGCTGGTGGACGGGGGCGTCTGCGGAGCGCTGCGCTGAGCCTCAGCGCAGGCGGGAGCGCGGGGTGGGCTCCAGCCGGAGCTGCCGCGGTGGCGCCGTGAGGTTCGGGATCAGCGCGGTCGCGACACCGGTGTCGGTGGGGGACCGCTGGACCCACACCACCACGTGCTCACCGGTTCTGACCGGCAGCGCGGGAAAGGTGTTCTCACCCGGTTCCTCCACGAAGACCCCAAGTGGTGGCGAGCCGGTCGCGGCGAGCGCCGGCAGCAGCGCGTCGACGACCGCCGCCTCCGCGGGCCGGTCCAGGGTGCACACGGTGACCACCACCAGGGCCGGCGGCGCCTCGCGCCGGGGCGGCAGCGCGGCGAAGCCTGACGTCGGCGTGGCGGGCCGCAGCAGCAGCACATCGTCGCTGTCGACCATGGTGGCGTTGGCCGCCGGGCCGTGGGCCTTCCACACCGGTCCCCCGTAGAAGGCCGCCAGGGCCTGCCGGCGGCGCACCATGTCGGGGAAGCCGCGGAGCCAGACGAACCGGTCCGGCCGGTCGAGATCGCGGAACTGGCCGACGATCTCCATCCCGAGCGCCTCCTGCGACTCGACGAACTCCCGGTCGAACAGCTCGACCAGCGCGTCGCGCCCGCCCGGGCGCAGCGTGTACTGGCGGAGCTCGACCACGTTCATCATAGTTCCGATTCGGAACCTATAGAGTTCCGAATCGGAACGCAATAGGGTGACATCATGAGATGGGCAGATCTCGCCGACACCCGATGCTCGATCGCCCGTGCGCTGTCCGTCGTGGGTGACCGCTGGACCCTGCTGCTGCTCCGCGAGGCCTTCCTCGGGGCGCGACGGTTCGAGGAGTACCGCGCGAACACCGGTGCCGCCCGCCATCTGGTGTCCGAACGGCTCGCCCTCCTGGTCGAGCACGGGGTCCTGGAGCGGGTGCGGTACTCCGACCGTCCGGCGCGGTTCGAGTACACGCTGACCGACAAGGGCGCCGGTCTCCACCCGGTGATCGTGTCGCTGCTCGCCTGGGGCGACCGGTGGATGCCGCACGAGGACGGCCGGTCGCTGACCCTGGTGCACGAGCCGTGCGGCGCAACCGTGACGCCCGAGCTGCGCTGTCCCGACTGCGACGGCCGGATCGAGCCGGCCGGCACCCGTCACGTCGTGGCCGGGACCGCCCGGACGGGCACGTTGGCGTAGCCGGCGACGTTGGACATGTGCACGCGGCGCAGGCCCGCCTCGTCCACCTCCAGCCGCTGCCAGCGGCGGGCGATCTCCTCGATGGCGATCCGGCTCTCCATGCGGGCCAGGGCGGCGCCCAGGCAGGCGTGCACGCCGTGGCCCAGCCCGATGGCGACGTTGGGCGGGCGCCCGACGTCGAAGTCGTCGGGGTCGTCGAAGGCGCGAGGATCGCGGGTGGCCGCCCCGGTGAGCAGCAGGACCGGGTGGCCGGCCGGGATGGTGCCACCCTCGAAGGTGCGGTCCTCGACCGAGAACCGGCCCTGGTACTGCGAAGGCGGCAGGTAGCGGAGGATCTCCTCCACCGCGCCCGGGATCGTGCCCGGGCCGTCCTTCACCTTCTGCCACTGGTCCGGGTGGCGGGAGAACAGCACCGCGGCGTTGCCCACCAGCTTGGTGACCGTCTCGGCCCCGGCCCCGCCCAGCAGGCCGGCGAACCCGGCGATCTCGCCGTCGTCGAGGCCGGTCTCCACGCCGTCGCCCCGGTCGACCGTGACCTGGGTCAGGCGCGACAGCATGTCGTCGCCCGGGTTCTGCCGCTTCTCGACCGACAGCTCGTAGAAGTACATCGCCGACGCCAGCGACGCCTCCCGGGCCTCGGGCGTGGGCTCCATCTGGCCGTGCTCGCGGTGCAGGCTGATGTCGATCCACTCCCGCACCTGCTGGCTCCGCTCCGGCGGCACACCCAGCATGCGGGCGATGATCTCGACCGGGAACGGCGCCGAGAAGTCGGTCACCACGTCGAAGTCGTCGCGCCCGTCGAGCCGGTCCAGATGGGTGACGATGACCTCGCGGACCATCGGTTCCAGCGCGGTCACGGCCCGCGGCGTGAACACGCGGCTGACCAGCTTGCGGAACCGGTCGTGCTCGGGCGGATCCATCATGATGATCATCCGGAAGCTGCGGATGGTCTCCGGATCCTGCCGGAGGGTGGACAGGTCGACGCCATGGGCGCTGGAGAAGCCCTGCCAGTCCCGGTGGGCCTGCACGACGTCCTCGAAGCGCGAGAGCGCGTAGAACCCGTAGTGCTCGTTGTGGTAGACGGGCGCCTCGTCACGCAGGCGCCGGTAGACCTCGGTGGGGTCGTTGAAGTAGTCGTCGGAGAACGGATCGAACTCGACCGCGACCGTGCTCATGTCAGCGCCTGGTGCACGGGGCGGGGAGCCACGGTGATCGAGGGGACCGACACGCCGGCCCCTTCGCTCAGCACCGCATGGACCATGCCGACCAGCCGCTCGACGTCCATGATCGTGCCGCTCAGGTACTGGCGGGCGGCCCAGATGGGGTAGACCTCGGCCACGACGTCGGGGTCCCACCCGTTGGCGAACTGGGTCATGCCGTCGCCGTCGCCCCCGGCGCAGTCGCCCACCACCAGCCGGGTGAAGCCGACGCCGGGGTGCTCGGTCCGCCAGGCGTCCACCAGCTTCTCGAGCGCGGCCTTGCTGACCGCGTAGGCCCCGAGCCCGGGCCAGGGCGGGGTATTGGAGGCGCTGACCGAGGACAGGTAGATGGCGGCGCCGGCCGACTCGGTCAGGTGGGAGATGGCGGCCGCCGTCACCAGCGAGGCGCCGGTGACGTTGGTGTCGAACACCCGGCGCCAGGTCTCGGCGTCGGTGTCGACCAGCTTGGCCAGCGGGCCGATCCCGGGGGCGTAGACGAGGGCGTCGATCCCCCCGAGGCCGGCTGCCGCCTCGGCCACCGCGGCACGGCACGAGGCCTCGTCGGTGACGTCGCACTCGACCACGAGTGTGCCGGGGCCCGCCTCCTTGGCCGCGTCGTCCAGGAGCGCCCGCCGCCGCGCCAGCATCGCCACCTGGCCGCCACGCTGGGCGAGCCCGATCCCGATGCAGCGACCCAGGCCGCTCGAAGCACCCACTACCACGGTTCGCACGTCCCTGGTCCTCCC
>DASRJN010000578.1:0-2007 GCA_035649455.1 Acidimicrobiales bacterium | reverse complement strand
GGCCGAGCGGGCCGCCGAGGGCTTCTACTGCGGCGTCCTGGGACTGGTCCGGGTGCCCAAGCCGCCTACCGCCAACCCCGCCGGTTGCTGGTTCGAGGGACCGTCCCTGCGCCTGCACCTGGGCGTGGAGGACGACTTCCGCCCGGCCGCCAAGGCCCACCCCGCCCTGCTGGTCGACGACCTCGACGTCGTGGCCCAGCACATCGTGGCCGCAGGCGGCGAGGTCCGGCCCGCGGACGACCAGCCCGGGATCCGCCGGCTCCACACCGACGACCCGTTCGGCAACCGCATCGAGCTGATCCAGGCGGTGGGGCCGGGCCCCGAGACGTTCGAGGCCATGGCCGAGCACTCGATCTTCCCGCTGGCGCTCATCGACAACGCCGGCGGCATCGCCTGGCTCAGCGCGTCGGTCGAGCGCTTCTTCGGCTGGGACCGCGACGAGCTGGTCGGCCACAGCTTCGCCAAGGTGGTGTCGCCCCGGTCCATGGCCGGGGTCATCCAGGCCTTCACCGCCATCGACGACGCGTACGAGGTCACGCCGTGGGGCGGCGTCGGCCTCCCGGTCGGGCTGATGCACGCCGACGGCAGCGAGATCCCCTGCGAGCTGTCCGTGGTCACCACCAAGCGCACCGGCCTGCCCTGGTACATCGTCAACGTGCGCCGGGCCGGCTACGAGCGGGCGCTCGACCTCGCCCTCGAGGCGATGGCGGGCGGGGCTCGGCTGGGCGACGTGCTCACCCGGCTGGTGGGCGCGCTGGAGCAGATGGTGCCGGGCTCGGCGGTCACCATCGGGGATCGCTGGACCGGCGAGGAGTTCGCGGTGGTGGCCGGCGACGCGGCCAACCTGCTGGCCTCGGACGGGCGCACCCCGTGGGCGCGGGCCATGGCCTCGGGCGAGGACGTGTACGTGAGCGACCTCACCCTGCTGCCCTCGCCCCTGGCCGCGCTGGCCCGGGCCGAGGGCTACGCAGCCTGCTGGGTGCACCCGGTGGTGGTGGCGGGCGACGGCGAGCCGGTGGCCGCCATCGTGGTGTGGCGACCCCGGGCCGCGACGCCGACCCGCTTCACCTGGAACACCGTGCGCCGCGTCGGCCAGCTGCTGCGCCTCACGCTGCAGTGGGACCGCAGCCACCGCACCCTGCAGTACGCCGCCACCCACGACCAGCTCACCGGCCTGGCCAACCGCCTCGCCTTCCTGGAGCGGCTGACCACGGTGGCGGCCGGGGGCGAGGGCCGGGCCGCGGTGCTGTTCCTCGACCTCGATCACTTCAAGCCCATCAACGAGACGTTGGGCCACCCGGTGGGCGACCGGGTGCTGGCCGTCGTCGCGGATCGCCTGGTCAGCGTCCTGCGCCCCGGCGACCTCGTGGCGCGCATCGGCGGGGACGAGTTCGCGGTGCTGTGCGAGCGGCTCACCGCGGCCGACGACGTCGAGGCGGTGGCCAAGCGCGTGCTGGCCGCGGTGCGCGAGCCCATCAGCCCCCGCCCCGGCTTGCCCTCCGAGGTCCGGGTCGACGCCAGCATCGGCGTCACCGACCTCGATCCCGCCGAGGGCGTGGACGCCACCCTGGCCCGAGTCGACCAGGCGATGCGGGAAGCCAAGATCACCGGCCGCGGCCGCTGGGTGCGCTACCGCAGCTGACTGCCCAGCCCGCCGGGGGCGACTCTGGGCACACCTTGCGCCCTCCTACGATGCACCGCTGTGGCTGACATGACGCTCGAGCGCGCCGTCAGTCCTCGCCCGGACGGCGGTCGGTGCGGCCCGCGCCGTCGTCGTCCTCTTCCGGGTGATGGCCCGGCGGGTAGCTGCGGGCCAGCTCGCCGGCCGTGGGCTCGCGCCGTTCCCGGGCCTCGGGCGGGAGCAGGTCGACGATGGCAGCCATGATCCGCTTGGTGTCGGCCTGGGGCGAGCGCAGCTTGAGCTCCACCGGGTCGCCCACCCGGATGCGGACCGTGGGCGGGTGCGTCACGTTCCAGATCCGGGGCACCCGGTCGGAGCGGGGCCAC